>CAYSMO010000054.1:11845-12281 GCA_964432125.1 uncultured Bacteroidaceae bacterium
CAATGGCGAGACTGGTAAAACATAAATAGCTATGTCAAAGATCCTTATAATAGACGATGAGAAGAGCATCAGGAATGCGCTTCATGAGATACTCTCGTATGAAAAGTTTGAGGTGGAGCTGGCCGAGAACGGTCAGGAGGGGCTGGAGAAATTCGCCGCCGGCAGCTTCGATGTGGTGCTGTGCGACATCAAGATGCCGGAGATGGACGGGATGGAGGTACTGGAGAAGATTAATGAGTCCGGTAAGGATGTGCAGGTAATCATGATTACGGGACATGGAAATGTGGAAACCGCCGTGGAGGCGATCAAGAAGGGAGCGTATGACTTTATTGAGAAGCCGCTGGATCTGAACCGGTTGCTGATTACCGTGAGGAACGCGCTCGACAAAAGTACGCTGGCTACGGAGAACAAGGTGCTAAAGCGGAAGGTGAGCAAG
>CAYSMO010000055.1:0-10459 GCA_964432125.1 uncultured Bacteroidaceae bacterium
ATCGTGATCTCGATCCACCCGCTCACCTCTTCACCCATCTTCAACTTCGTGCCTTCATGCAGTACAAAAAGATCGGTGCCCGACATACTGGGGGTGCTCTTCACAACAACAGAGGGATGAACGATAATCGCACTGTCGGGAGAGGTAAATTCAGAATGCCTGTGAACCGCAGCTGTCAGCGATAGAACGAAAAGTAAAAAAGCTATCAATCCGGTAAAAAATCCGGCTTTTTTTACAGCGAGTACCGGTGAAAAGATATACCCCAATGCCCCTGCAAGCATCAGGGCAAACAGGGTGATCGCTATGTAACTCCAGCCACGAAGCGAAAACATCTGGTAGATGGCACGAACCCATGTGCGGATAAATATTTCGGGAACGCGCTCAAGCTGGTCCTCCTTGTACCGGGAGACATAATTCCGGTTTTTCATTGCGGCTTCATGTGAGGGATCCAACTTCAGCGCCTTCTCATAATAGAGTACTGCGTAGCCAAGTTTATTGGACCTGAATGCTGCATTGCCCATGTTGTAGTATAGATCGGCTGCTGCATACCCAAGGTCAACGATCTCCTGATAGGTGACCAGGGCCTGTTCAAATCTGCCTTCAGAATATGCTTCTCCCGCCTGAACAAAAAGTGAATCGCCCCTGTCTTCACCATGAAGAAGAGCAACAAGGAACAGCATGGAAATCGTTAGCATTTTTCTCATCTCACACGAATATTTTGCTCCAGGTTGTGTAATAGACTTACTGCATCATTGTACAGCTTCTGCATGTCAGATTTCTCCGACGAAGGGGCATAGCGAGAAAACTCACAATCGCCAATGATCCTGATCATCTCAGATTGAAGATCTTCTGAAACTCCTGCTTCAACAAGCAGTTCCGAGACACTGTCGCGCGACAATGACGACAGCTCTATGGTGAGCTTATCTGACAGGTAACCCCAGATGGCCTTTTCTGTCTCCTCGAAAAATTTCTCCATATCATTCGCCTTACGTGCCTTATCGGCTATTCGCATACGGCTTTTTGCCATCTTGCTTGCCTTCCTGTTCCTGATCAGCCGTACATCTGCGTTTCGTTTGTAATAAATCCGCATTGTAAAAGCAACTACCAGGAATAGGATGAAAAGCAGTATATAACTGATCCAATAAATTGCATTATCCAGCGGCGATTTGCCTGCAATAGTGAAAACAGGCACGGTGCGCCTGATATCGAGAATATCTGTTCCGATATCCTGCACCTCATCGCCCCGGATGCCGGGCATATAAATCTGTCCTTCAGCATCCATCTCATCTCCCTTTTCAACTGTAAAGTTAAACTCTTCTGTAGTGGTGGTCATGTATCTGCCCGCCACCGGATCGAACCAGCTGAAGCTGACAGGTGCAATCCTGTATTTGCCGGCATGGCGGGCCACGATTGGATATTCGAAGGTGACACTTCCCGAAACCCTGTTTCCCGAAGTACTGATATTCGTCGATTTGGTTGTTTCATAAAGATCATGATCGGGCGGGAAATCGATTTTTGGTTCACCAATCAGGGAGATATTCCCTGTTCCTGAGATGGTTACAATCAGGCTAACCGCATCGTTCACTGCCAGCTGATCATCCGATAATTTCGCTGAAAATTTCAAATCACCCACCCCACCGGTAAAACCAGCAGGTGCATTCCCCGGCAACGGTTTTACATTGATCGTTACCGGCTTCGTTGAAATTTCCACGGGCACCTCCTGCACCCTGTCGAAAAAGGAATCATTAAAAAAATCATCGAACATACTTCGTGGTCGCTGCGTGGTCACCCGCTGGGGAATGGTCCACTCCGACTTAAACGGTTCGATCACCAGTTTTCCCGTCTTCTGAGGTATCAGCACATGACGCTGCAGCACCTGCGTTACATGAGGCGTTCCCCCGATACTCTCACGCGAGGAGGTCTGGTCTGCCTCCAGGGCATGTTTGTAAAAACCTTCATATGGCACCTCTTTTAATCCACCTGCCGGTCTTGTGTTTACACTCGTATACACTTTCAGTTCGGAGACAAATTGCTCACCCACATACACTGAAGTTTTAGAAGGCAGTACCCGCAGAAAGACCGGCTGTTCTGATGCGGATGCATTCGTGGAGCTTCCTGCCTGTGATCCTGATCCTGTCTGATTCCCTGTGGAAGAGGATGAAGCTGTCCCTGCAGCTGATCCTGTAACCGATATTTCGACAGCATTGGTTGCATAGCTCTCACGCTTCACCTTTACCTGTGCCGGCGGAATGGTATGGTTTCCTGGTTGGTTCCCCCGAAGAACATAGGTATACGAAGCGGTGGTTTTCGCTGTCATCTTTCCATTGATCCATTGGGTAGAGGAGGATAAATTGGCAAAAGGTCCGGCAAGAAGATCAAAATTCTCCAGCGCAGGAAGCTGAACATCGCCGCGTTCATTCCCTTCGACGGTATATTGAAACTGCTGTCCGACCTGCACCGTGGCTGGCGCAGAGGCAACAAACTCAGGCTCCTGGGCATATAGTGTAACCGCCATTAGGAGAAGTACCGCTGTTGGTATGAATTGCTTTGCTGACATGCTATTTACCAATCTTTATCAGTTTTAGTTTTTGCCTGACGGGCCCTCTTTTTATCTACCTCCTCTTTGATGTCCTTCTCTTTCTGTAATATAGCATTCAGTAACCTTTCTGCCTCCTCTTTGCTCAACTCCTGGGGTTGCTGCTGCTGCTGCTGTTGTTGTTGTTGCTGCTGTTGCTCCTCTTCCTGTGATTGCTGATCCTGCTGCTGTTGTTGTTGTTGCTGGTCCTGGTTCTGTTCCTGCTCATCCTGTTGCTCCTGATCCTGATTCTTATCTTGATTCTGGTCCTGGTTTTGTTCCTGCTCCTGCTGTTCTCGAAGTTTCTCCAGCGCATATGCCAGGTTATACCGTGTATCCTCGTCACCCGGATTCAGCTTCAGGCTTCTTTTATAAAGATCAGCAGCCTCTTTGTACTTTTCACCTTCGAGCATCACATTTCCCATGTTATGGAGCAGTTTTGACTGTTCTTGCGGATCATTGGTTTCCGCAAGCAGTTCCTGGAAACGCTCTCCGGACTCTTCCAGCTGCTTCTGCTGGTACAAAGCTGCTGAAGTGTTGTACCTTGCAATATAGGACTCCTGGTTTGCATCCTCAGCTTTACGGAACGCAATCTCAGCTTCGCTGTATTGCTCATCCATATACGCCTTGTATCCTTCCCGGATATGCTTTCTCTCCTCCTGCCCGTTTGCCAGCAAGGGCAGCATCAATAGTATGAATATAATGCCATTTCTCATCTTATATCTTGAAAAGGTTTAATTTCCTGATCATCGGATTCTTCCGCAATTGTATCAGTGCTTCCAGCATCAGAAGCAGCAGTCCGAATCCCACAAAATACTGGTATCTCTCTGCATAGTCGGCATATACCTTTTTCTTCATTTCTGTTTTCTCGAGCTTATTCAACTCGTCCATCAGGCTGCTGATCCGTCCCACCGGTATATAGGCTCCGTCTCCCTCCGCAGCGATATCCATCAACAACCTCTCATTGAGCTTACTAACGACGACTGTTCCATCTTTATTTCTTCTTTTTGCACTGCTGCCTGGGGAGACGGGGATGGGTACTCCCGAAGGACTCCCCAGTCCGATCGTAAATACCTTGATTCCTTTTTCCCGGGCCGCTTTTGCCGCTGCAATCGCATCATCTTCATGGTTTTCACCATCGGTTATCACAATTATGGCCTTATTCTTGATGGATTCATCATTCTCCAATGCCGCATTATCTGAAGGGAAAGAGCGAATCGCCAGTTCGATGGCGGTTCCAATGGCGGTACCCTGCTTTGAGACCATATCGGGACCTGTTGTTGACAAAAACATCTTCACACTTGGATAGTCGTCGGTGATAGGAATCTGTGTATATGCATCTCCGGCAAAAACAATCAGTCCCACCTTGTCGTTGTTCATATCATCCACCAACCTGCCAATCAGCTGTTTTGCCCGCTCCATACGCGAGGGTTTAACATCCTCTGCCAACATGCTGTTCGATACATCAAGGGCAATGATTACCTCCCTGCCTTTCTGCTCGACTTCTTTCAGGATAGACCCCACACGTGGTCCGGCAGCGCCGATAATCACCAGGGCAAATCCCAGGACTGTCAAAACTATTTTCCACCGGTAGGCC
The DNA here is from genome assembly GCA_964432125.1 of uncultured Bacteroidaceae bacterium. GTDB lineage: Bacteria > Bacteroidota > Bacteroidia > Bacteroidales > M55B112. The sequence goes on from CAYSMO010000055.1 coordinate 4,173, forward strand.
GAGATGGAAGCTTCAGGCATCAGGTACCCTGTTAGCTCCCTGTCGCCGAATATCTCCAGATTCTTTCTTCGCCGCCTCAGTGCCAGGAGATATAAAGCGATGGCCACCGGGAGGATCATTAATCCCCACAGCATTGCTTCCTGACCAAATTGCATCAATCCTTCCATCATTATGGTATCGTTCTGAAAACTGTATATCTCAAAATAATTTCAAGGCCGAGTAGTATGATCGCCAGCAGAAGCAGCGGAAAGTATTCATCCTTCTTTTTACTGAACTGCTTCACATCCATCTGGGTTTTCTCCATGGTGTCGATCTCACTGTAAATCTCACGCAGTTTGTTGTTATCGGTTGCCCTGAAATACTTTCCATTCGTAAGAACAGCGATTTTTTTCAGCACCTCCTCATCGATCTCCACCTCCATTTGCTGCACCACCTTCCTTCCGAACATATCCTGCGCCGGAAAGGGAGCGGTCCCCCGGCTACCAACCCCAATGGTATAAACGCGAATGCCATAAGTTGCCGCGAGTTCTGCTGCGGTAACGGGTCCAATCTCTCCGCGGTTATTGACTCCATCTGTGAGGAGGATGATCACTTTGCTTTCTGTTTTGCTATCTTTTATCCTGTTTACAGCTGTAGCAAGGCCCATCCCGATGGCTGTTCCATCCTCGACCATGTCAAAATCCAGCTCGTTCAGGAAATTGGTAACCACAGCCTGGTCGGTGGTAAGGGGGCACTGCGTGAAGCTTTCACCGGCAAAAACCACCAGGCCAAAGCGGTCGTCCGGCCGCGAGGCAACAAACTCCATCCCCACCTCCTTGGCAGCCTCGAGCCGGTCTGGTTTAAAATCCATCGCGCGCATGGAGCCGGAGATGTCGATTGCCATCACAATATCGATCCCTTCGGAGGTAACTTTCTCCCATCGGTTGGTCGACTGTGGCCGGGCAAGGGCAATGATTAGCAGCGCCAGGGCCAGGATCCTGAGTGCGAACAGGAGGTGCCTGAGATGTGCCCGCAAACCTGCCGACCTGTCGCCAAATCCTTCAAAACCGGAAACAGAGATGGTAGCGGTTGCTTTACGCCCCCGAAGGAGATACCAGGCGATCATCAATGCTATGATGATGAACAGGTAGAAAAAACCGGGATTGGCAAAGATGATATTATCCATTGTTCTCCTCCTTTTTTACAAGTTCATCTTCCTCTTCAGGTTGATCTTCCTCCGCGGTCCAAAACATTCTGTAGGTGTGCTCAACAAAATCATAGGCATTGCGCAGATGGGTCTCATTCTCCTCCCGGGTTGGGTCCTCTTTGGCAAATTTCACCAGGTCGGCCAGCAGCAGTAAACTTTCGAGTGTTTCGACCAGTTTACGATCGCCTGTATTTTGGATTGCAAAGGCTTCCAGGATCTCTGAAGACGTACTTTCCATAGCGTGGATGCTGAATTGCCGGGTGATATAGGTTCGTATGATCCCGGTCAGCCGGCTATAATACTCCTTGATAAGCCCCTTTTTCGTTAGTTCATCCTCCTCAAGTCTTTTCAGTTCCCGAAAGGCCACAATATGTGAGGGTTCCTGCGGCACTGCAGCAAATAGTTCCGGGTGCTTCTCTCTCTTCAGGTAGTACCAGATTGCTATGACGATCAGGCTTAGCAGAAGGATCGCTGCATAACCGGTAAGCAGCCAGGGTAACACCTCTGCGAGAGAAAGCGGGGTGTTTTGCGGTGGCTTGATGGGCCTGAAGGGCTGATCGGCAGCCACATCCGGAGCCAGCACTGTAAGAAGAAGTGCTGTGGTGTAGGCGGTATCTGCTAATCCGGTTGTCTGAAAGGTGACCGGTTGAGGGGGAATGGTGTTCCATCCGGGTTCAAATGCAGCCACCCTGTATTCCCGGGAGATAATTCTCCGGTCATCTCTAAATGTGGTATCAATATCGGATACTTCAAGTATCTCGATCGCTTTAGAAAGTGTATCGCTGTACTCCGGCAGTCCAATCATGACATCTTCAGCCGATTCGGCGCTGATGGTGTAGGTCAGCTGCTCTCCGAGCATCACAGAATCGGCGTCAAAAGCAGCACGCACGGTAACGATCTGTCCACTCACCTGCAGGGAAAAGGTGAGGAGAGTCGCGAGTATGATATAGATTCTGCCTGTTGTCATTGTCCCCTCCTTTTAAACAGTTTGATCAATGGTTTCACATAGTCACTCCCTGTCTCCAGTTCGACCACATCAACGCCTGATTTTCTGAAGACTTCGTTCATCATGTCCTGGTGACTTAGCCACTTCATCGCATATTCCTCTCGCACCCTTTTGAGTCCGGTATCTACCCACCTTTCACGACCGGTCTCATTGTCTCTCACCTTTATCAACCCTGCTTTCGGCAACTCGCGTTCCCTGCGATCATGCACATGCAATGCAACAATATCGTGTTTGTTATTGGCGATTTGTAGGGAACGGGCATAGCCTGTATCCCTGAAGTCGGAGATAAGGAAGGCGGTACAACGCTTTTTAATCACATTCGTCAGGTACCTGAGGCTCTCGGAGATATCTGTTCCGCTGTTCTCGGGTGAAAACTCCAACAGTTCCCTGATAATCCGCAATATATGCTTTCTTCCTTTGTGGGGAGGGATGAATTTTTCCACCTTATCACTGAAGAGGATCACCCCGATCTTGTCGTTGTTGTCAATAGCCGAAAAAGATAGTACCGCGGCCACCTCGGTGATCAGATCCTTTTTTAGCTGTGATCGTGTACCATAATCGCCCGATCCACTGACGTCGATAAGCAGCATCACCGTGAGCTCCCGCTCCTCTTCGTGAACTTTGATGTAGGGATGGTTGAACCGTGCAGTCACATTCCAGTCAATCGCCCGGATATCATCGCCATACTGGTATTCCCGTACCTCGGAAAAGGTCATCCCCTTCCCTTTGAAGGCACTGTGGTACTGTCCGGCAAACACCTGGCGGGTGAGACCGCGTGACTTAATCTCGATTTTTCTTACCTTTTTCAGAAGATCTTTCTGCTCTTTCACCGCTTCCTCAAATTCAATTCTGTTATTCGTTCAGTCTCTGTTCTGTTATTCGTTCAGTCTCTGTTGCATCGTGAAATACCAGTCCTGCTCTACCAGTGATACGATATAGTCCTGTCCATCAGAACTGCATTCCCAGGTCAGCTTTCCTTGCTTCTTGCAATATTCGTTCAACGCATCAAGAACAAAGTCATACTCAATATAATCACACACTTTCTTCGTAGATGTGCAGATATCGTCATCTGAAAAGTAGATGATCCATGTAATGGTCTGTCTTCCGTTAACATATTTCAGATAATTGAACTGCTGTTTAACAATGCTGTTATCGACAGCAAAATCACGGTACTCCCGCTTCACCAGCTCTTTTATATCTTCTTTTGTCATCCCGATAAGCAGCATATCCTGCCCGACTGACTTCAAAGGCAGGGCCATCAGCAGCAGTATGACTATTCTTCTTAACACTAGTTATGGTACTTCAACATGGTTTAAAATTTCCGAGATAACATGCTCGGTTGTTATGTTCTCCGCCTCGGCTTCATAGGTCAGCCCGATCCGGTGCCGCAGCACATCATGACAGACTGCCCGCACATCTTCCGGCACCACGTATCCCCGTCGCTTGATAAAGGCGTAGGCTTTTGCAGCCTTTGCCATGTTGATACTTGCGCGGGGTGATCCGCCATACTGGATCATGGACACATATTGTGCCAAACCGGCCTGATCGGGGAAACGGGTTGCGAATACGATATCGAGGATATAGTTCTCAATCTTTTCATCCATATATACATCCTTCACCACATCGCGGGCCTTAAGTATATCGGCAGGCTTCAGGATGGTGTTCGGTGCAGGGAATATTTTCCCAAGGTTCTCACGAACGATCATCCGCTCATCCTCTTTCCCGGGGTACCCTACAATCACCTTCAGCATAAACCTGTCCAGCTGCGCCTCCGGCAACGGATAGGTTCCCTCCTGTTCCAGTGGATTTTGTGTGGCCAGCACCAGGAATGGGCGCTCCAACGGATAGGTCTGCTCTCCGATGGTCACCTGCTTCTCCTGCATCGACTCCAGCAGGGCCGACTGTACTTTGGCGGGCGACCGGTTGATCTCGTCGGCCAGGATCAGGTTGGCAAAGATCGGTCCCTTTTTTACGATGAACTCCTCTTTCTTCTGACTGTAGATCATTGTTCCCAGCAGGTCGGCCGGCAACAGGTCAGGCGTAAATTGTATCCGGCTGAACTTTGCATCAATGATGTTCGACAGCGTACTGATTGCCAGTGTCTTTGCCAGTCCGGGTACCCCTTCAAGAAGAATATGTCCATCCGACAACAGCCCGACGAGGAGACGCTCGATCAGGTTTTTCTGACCAACAATTACTTTGTGCATCTCCATGGTTACCAGGTCCACAAATTCACTCTCCTGCCTGATCCTTTCATTAAGTTCCTTAATATTAACTGAATCGCTCATACAACTCTAATCATTATATTGGTTAATTACTGCTAATTCTTCGGAGTACAAAAATAGTTCTGTATCGCATAAATCCTCTATTTGTGGTGTTAAAAATTGTTAAGGATTGTCTGGAAACAGGGTTGGGATTCACTTTCCGGATTTTTTAGCTAATTTGCAGCCATCTTATGAGGGAAAAGTGGTGAATGCTTCATCTTTGAGGAAGGATTTTTGGCTTCGCCGAGCTAAAGGTTCAGCGGTATTCGCGAGCTCACTGTTTTCGGTTCGCCGAGCACCATTGAAAATATTTTATTATGCGAGGCAACCAGTCACTTGAAGTTAGAACGATATTTAAACTATTTTTTATCAGGTAGTTAAATAAAGAATTAATACAGATGTATCGATATTTTGTTGAATTATCATACGACGGAACCAATTATCACGGCTGGCAGGTGCAGCCCAATGCAACTAACGTTCAGCAGACCCTGGAGAAGGCCTTCTCTACCCTGCTGAAGGAAGATATTTCGCTCACCGGTTGCGGCAGAACTGATACCGGGGTACACGCCTCCTATTTCGTAGCACATTTCGACAGTGAGCAGACAGATCTCGATCTGCCTGCAGGTCCCGGTCAGCATAGGGATATTGATCACCATAACAATCCCAGTCAGCAGGCCGATCTGGTCTTCAAGCTCAACGGGTTCCTGCCCAACGACATTGCCATCCACGCGATCACCCGGGTTGACCCCGCGATGCATGCCCGGTTTTCGGCAACCTACCGACAGTATATTTACCAGATACGGAAAACAAAACCGCTGTTTAACCGGCCTTTCTGTTACTATTATTATGCCGATCTGGATGTTGAGAAGATGAACGTCGCATGTGAAATCCTGATGGAATACACCGATTTCACCAGCTTCAGTAAGCTCCATACCGATGTAAAGACCAACAACTGTAAAATCACGAAAGCGGAGTGGAGGGCACACGATGACGGGTACGATTTCACGATCACGGCCGATCGCTTTTTGCGCAATATGGTGCGTTCTATCGTGGGAACGATGATTGAGATCGGCAGCGGCAAGATGGAGCCGGAGGAGATCAGGGAGGTGATTGAAGCGAAGGATCGCAGCCGTGCCGGCACAAGTGCACCGGCAAAAGGACTGTTTTTGGTCGATGTGGCGTATGGGGAGTGAAAAAGGTCCCTAATCTGAGCCTCAGTGAAAAAAAAACTGATTCATGCTATTTGATAAATAGTTGGGGATTGAGCATGTGAGTTGATGAGAGATTTTATATATTTGGTAAAAGCTTGGCAATGCATTTTTTCAGAACATATATTATAACGGTGGTTTTCTCTTTGCTGCCCTTCACTGTTGCAGGTCAGATGCTGCCTGATGAGCTCCTGGAGAACCTAAGTGATTCCCTTCAAACAAGAGATGCAATTGCTATCGCAGGCGCTTACAACGCGCTGGCCAACTATTATTCAGACCATGAAAATCATGTAAATGCAATTGAAAACTTTGGGCATGCCGGCCGATATTTTAAGGAAACAGGTGCAATCCGGGATCTGGGTGTAACCCATTTCAATATAGGAAACGCCTACATTAATCTCTCTGAATACCCCAATGCCCTGCTTTACTACCAGGATGCCTCCGAACTATTCGATTCAATACAATTCACCAGGGGGATCATCGCGGTTTACAAAAGTTTTGGATTGGTCTATGACCTTCAGGAAGAGTTTGAACGGTCGTTTGAGTATTACCACCTGGCACTCGCAGAGAACCTGGATTTGAAGGATACACTGGAATTTGCAGATATCTATAATAACCTGGCC
>CAYSMO010000055.1:10469-12274 GCA_964432125.1 uncultured Bacteroidaceae bacterium
TCAGGCAGCTCGGCGAAGTGCTTCAGAAAGAGTACGGTGATTTTTGGCAGGACTCACTGTTGCAAAAAGATATCGCCTATATAGAGGGATTATTTGAACAGGCGATGGTGTTTGCCGACAGCAGTATCTATTATTATACTGCGATCGATTATCCTCCAGGCAGAGCGCGTGCCAGGATTACAAGAAACCAGGTGGCCCTGAATACAGGGAAATTTCAGGATGCACTGAATGAGTACCGTTTGATCCTTGATGAATTCAATGAGGTATTGTCCGACTATGAGATAGGGGTTATCAAAAACAATATGGCGTATTGTTATATACAGTTGGGAGAATACAGGATGAGTGGCAGGCTGCTTGAAGAGAGCAGGGAGATTGCTGAGCGGCTTGGATACAAAGAGCTGTACATGCATTTCTATCTGAGGCTATCTGATTTGGATTATTCGCAGGGGAACTATAAAGATGCGTTAAGCAACTTCAAAACCTATGTACTCTATAAAGATTCCATTTTCAATGAGCGGAAACTGCAGGCGATCAAGGATGCCGAAGTGAAATATGAAACCAGGGCCAAGGAGCAGGAGATCATTGCCCTGAACAGGGAGAACATGCTGAAGAAAAAGCGATTGAACGTAATGGTTGCGGGGGTCGTCATGGTGAGCATTCTTCTGCTTATTGCCCTCTATTTCTGGAATATAACAAGAAAGCAGAGGGATAAAATTACCATCCAGAGCAAAAAGATTACTTTACAGAAAGAGGAAATTGAGGCTAGTATCCGGTCGGCAGAGACCATCCAGTTTGCAGCGCTGCCTTCTGCTGCAAGGGTAAAGCAGATGCTGCCCGACTCATTTGTGTTATTCAGACCCAGGGATCATGTAAGCGGCGATTTTTACTGGATCTCGGATGACAATGGAAAGGTATATGTGCTCACTGCAGATTGTGAGGGACATGGTGTGCCGGGAGCATTTTTAAGTATGATGGGGTTTGCTCTCATCAGTGAAATGGTGGCCGTTTATCCAGATCAGGATGCCGGTTTCATTTTGGGAAAACTCAGGAATAAGCTTATCGAATCACTTTGTCAGGTAGGCGAATCGGCTGCAACAACCCAGACGATGGATGTCTCTTTCTATATTTTGCATCCTGACAAGAAATCGATTGATTTTGCAGGAGCAAAAAATCCGCTTTATATTTTACGTAACGGAGAGATTATAAAATTCGAGGGCGATAGTATGCCTGTTGGGGCCCATCCGCGTGACAAAGAAGATTTTACCAACCACAATATTCTGTTGCAACCGGGAGATACGCTGTTTACCTTCAGTGATGGGTATTGGGACCAGTTTGGTGGTTCGAACAACAAGAAATACATGAAAAAGCGGTTCAGGGAGTTGCTTCAATCGACAGCAGGCCTTTCTATTGCGGAGACTGAAGAGAGACTCAACAGGGAACTCAATGAATGGCAGGGAGACCAGCAGCAGAATGACGACATCCTGGTAATCGGCGTAAGAATCTAACCAGTCAATATCCAAATAAACGTCTTCATCAAACAAAAATCAAAACGCTTATAAATACACCTTTATTCTATAATGGAGATCGCTGAATTATTCAACTATAAACAGGGATCTGTATACCTCCTTTTGATTTCCATTTAGCTGAATGGTGTAAATGCCGGGAGAGAATTGATCTGTTTGGACCTGTATCATGTTTTCGCCGGTGATGTCCTGGACCAGCAATATCCGGCCTGATACATCCATTATCTGAAGCGTGGCGAATTCCAATATTATTTCAGGAATCCGAATGTTCAGCAGTTTCCC
>CAYSMO010000056.1:0-4253 GCA_964432125.1 uncultured Bacteroidaceae bacterium
TCATCTTTTCGGTGATCTCCGTGCTTATACCAGCCAGAAGAACATCTGTCCCGGCAATGAAAAAATTAGCGGTAAATCCCGCGGTCGCCCCGGCATATCCCGCGATCAGCCCGGCTATAGGGTGATAACCCATCTGCATAAAAATCAGGGCAGCGATGGGAGGTACAACGACCACTCCTGCATCTGAACCAATGTTACCGCATGCACCGATAATAAAGATGACAGGGAATATAATTTTCTTTGGTGTTGCGAATGCGATGTTTCGCATAATAATGGTGAGCAGTCCGCTCTGTTCAGCGATGGAAACGCCCATGAGCATTACCAGCACCAGGCCGAGAGGGGCGAAATGGGCGAAATTGGTTACCAGGCTCTGAAGAAACCAGCGAAGGCCATCGCCTGTGGCAATGTTTTTGGCCGTTATTTCGGCTCCGGTTCCCGGTTGTATGGCACTGACGTCGAAATAGCTTGTAATTGCACTTGTGATAACGATGATCACGCAGATCCAGACGAACATCCAAAACGGGTGGGGCAGTTTGTTCCCAACCACCTCAATCCAGCGCAAAACACCTGTTGCTGCAGGAATCTCATTTGTCTCTGTAGTATCTTCTGAAAAACCGCTTTTCTCCTCGAGCTCGTCTGAGATATTTTTCTTTTTGGATGAATCTTTGCCCATGGGTTAATCAATTTTGTTTCGTTAAAAAATCAAACAGAACCTGTTGCTGTTTAATGAAGCTGCTCAACGTCCTGGATGCTCCTGTGCAAATTCATAAACAAGTGCGCTAAAATAGAAAGTATTATGGCATCAGCAAAATTTATTTGAATCTGTTGCGAATGGTTTCTGTTTTTTTAAACAGTTTCCTACCTTTGAGTAAATGATAGCACTGTGAATCCCTCATAATAAGTGGCTGCCAGATCGCCTTGGGATTGATTAATAACTGATACATATGAAAATATTTCCCGCCGATACAGTAAAGATAATTGATCAGTATACCATTGAGAATGAATCTATTGCCTCTATTGATCTCATGGAGCGTGCCGCCTCACGGCTGAAGGACTGGTTTGTAGGACATTACCGCATTAACCGAAGGGTGGTTGTGTTGGCCGGACCGGGCAATAACGGGGGAGATGCTCTTGCCATGGCCCGGATGTTGGCTGACCGGCAATACCGGGTTGAATGTTTTTTGGTGAATTTGTCAGGAAAGCTGTCGGATGACTGCCGTGTGAATCTGGAGCGGCTGGAAAAACAGGATTTGGTTGAAATACGGAATGTGACATCGACTGATGATTTTCCAGTGATCAACCCTGAGGATGTGGTGATTGAAGGATTGTTTGGATCGGGACTTACCCGTCCTGCTGAAGGCATATTCAGGGGGCTTATCGGGCATCTTAACAGCTCCGGGGCAACTGTGGTATCCATCGATATCCCCGGTGGATTGTTTGGGGAGGATAATAGTGAGAATGATATGGATGCCATTGTAAAGGCAGATTATACGCTGACATTTCAATTCCCGTTTTTATCCTTCTTTTTTGTTGAAAATGAAAAATTCACAGGTAGATGGAACGTGCTGGATATCGGACTTCATCCCGAAATTATAGAACAAACTGAAGCAAGGTATACAGTTACAGGAAGACGGCAGGTTGCTGGCTTGTTGCCTGAAAGGACTAAGTTTGCTCACAAGGGAACATTTGGGAATGCACTTGTAATTGCCGGCTCCTCCGGGATGATGGGGGCAGCATTGCTTACAGGCGAGGCTGCCTTGCGAACTGGTGCCGGACTGGTAACCCTGCACGTACCACGCTCAGGATTCAGGGTAGTGCAGACGGCCTTCCCGGAGGCGGTTGTGAGTATTGATGAGAATGAAAATATCTTCAGCGATCCACCAGGGTTGGACAAATTTACGGCCATTGCTGCAGGTCCCGGAATTGGGACAGAAGAGAAGAGCAGAACGGGATTGCAGAATTTGCTGGGAAGAATCAAGGTTCCATTGGTGCTTGATGCTGATGCGCTGAATATCATTGCTGCAAACCCTCACATGGTCAGCCTGATTCCTAACCATTCCATTCTTACCCCGCATCCGCTGGAGTTTGATAGAATTGCCGGAAAGTCGGCAGATGGATGGATCAGACATAAAAAACAGATCGATTTTTCTGTTAAACATGGTGTGATCGTTGTAATGAAAGGAGCTTACACCGGTATAACGTTTCCGGATGGCTCTTACACATTCAATACCACGGGCAATCCGGGAATGGCCACTGGGGGCAGCGGTGATGTGCTTACCGGAATAATTGTATCTTTGCTGGCACAGGGCTTGTCACCAAAAGATGCAGCCATAACCGGTGTTTATATTCATGGAGTGTCGGGGGATTTTGCGGCCGAAAAATTTGGCAGCGAATCTATGATCGCGGGAGATATTATTCGGTGCCTGGGAGCAGCATTTAAACAGGTGAAATCCAATCCCTTCATGCATGAAGGGAGGTCAAAAGAGATACTGCCTTGAGCAAGAATGATATTTCAAACCATCGAAGTATATTCGAAATAGTGTTATTCGATTGAAACGCTTTTTAAGAACAGACACAACTATTATGAGAAGCAATAGTCACATTAAACACCTGGTTGTCGGCTTGACAATGGTGTTACTTGTTTCATGCGCAACACCGGGTCGTTTCATTGTTACCGGATTGGGCTACGAGCCATCTGAAACAGTTGAATCTGTTATATATGCCTTGCCACAGACGGGGCTTAAAGTGAGAATGTCCTATCAGAAGGATGTCTTTGTGCCGGGTCCGTATGCTGACTACGCCCAAAAGATGCTTGGTATTGATGGGGTAAAAAAGGAACGTTCGGAAAAGTACACCATTCAGGCTGTTGCAGTAGAACCCTACACAGAACCTGATGGAACAGCCTTTTATACGGTAAACAATCTGGAAGGACAACCTGACATGGAGCTGATACGACGCGCTGAATCAAATCAACTTATTCTTCGTGGCAACTATGTAACGGATACTGATATTGCCGTGCATTCAGCAAGAAAAAATGATAATGGCATTCTTTTTAAGGACGTTACCATGCATTCCAATGTGGAGATGCAGGAGCACACCATTTACAAGACGCTTATCACAGATACTTCATTTGTCAGGGTTCCTGTAACAACCCAGCAAATGGAGCGAAAGACACTGGAGAAGAAGGCCGAAGAGGCTGCAAAGTTGATTCTTGAGATCAGGTCTGACCGGTACTATTTGTCAGCCGGACTCGTGGATCCGTTGCCTGCCGGTTTTGATCTTAAGGCTGCCATGGATGGATTGGACAGACTTGAAGAAGAGTATCTTTCGCTGTTCATTGGCAAGTCCTATTCAGAAGAGTTTCTGAAGGAGTATTTCCGGATTCCTGTGGGTTCGGGTGCTGAAGAGCGTTTTGTACTGGATCATTTTTCGGTTCGCAAAGGAATTGGGACAGAGGAAGGGGATCCTGTCGAACTGGTTATCGTTCCTTCCGGTAATTCCAGGAGCTTTAAAAACCTTCTGCCCCAAGGGCCGGAGCCGGATGCTTACAATAGGATTTATTACAGGATTCCTGAGATTTGCGGTGTTTCAGTAATTCATTCAGGTCGCATACTCTGCAGCAAACGTACCAGTATATACCAATCAGGTGCGCTGGTAAGCGAAAAAGCAGGTGGTTAGGGGATACAACTCTGACTTTAGGAGCCAGTTCTACAGTTTTGTAATGCTAAGAACCCTTGATTGCTGGCGGTCAGTGGTGGAGATACGGAAGAGATATACACCATAGTTATAAGCGCCCATTTCAAAGGTGATCACGTTGCCAGGGAGTACCTGTAACTGTTGCTGCTGACTAATTAACCTCCCCTGTATATCCCGTATCTCGATAATAAAATCGCGGGTCTCTGGCATGTCAAACTGAATCATCAGTTTATCAACAACCGGATTTGGAAAGGCAGCGATCTGCCACTTAATTGGATTAATTTCAAAACCCACATCTTGCAGGAAAGACTGCTGAAATCCTTGACTAAGGATATAATCTCCTTGTTTCAAGGTTGTTACAGCCAACTCTCCGAGGGTCCATGAGAGGCTAATATTATCGGCTTCAGAATAGTCGCCGGCAGATGCGATCACGGTAGGAGATAGATGAATACCTTGTGAAGATGCGAGTTGAAAAGAGAAAACAAATGCAATTACCAAAGGGGATATTTTTTTCATGACATTAATATTTCTGTAAATATTCATAAAAACACCATCAA
>CAYSMO010000056.1:4353-12009 GCA_964432125.1 uncultured Bacteroidaceae bacterium
TTATTTTTCAGGAATCTCTTCCAGCAGAGCTACAAGAAACTTCCAAAATTTATCAACGGTTTCAATGTTCACCTTTTCATCGGGTGAATGGGGAAACCTGATGGTTGGTCCGAATGAGATCATATCCAGTTTCGGATATACCCCACCGAGTAATCCACATTCCAGTCCGGCATGGATCGCCTTTATTTCCGGCACTTTTCCAAAATGTTTGTTATAGACATCCAGGGATGTTTTCAGCACTGCAGAATCCATATTGGGTTTCCATCCGGGGTATGCACCCTCGAGTGATACAGAGGCACCTATGAGGTGGTAAATGGCAGCGATACGCCATGCGGTTGCCTCCTTGGCCGTATCAACAGAACTTCTTGTAAGGCATCTGACAGCAAATTCACCGTTCTTAAGCTCAACAACTGCTACATTGTTAGAGGTTTCAACCAGACCCGGCATGGAGGCGCTCATCCGTTCAACACCATGAGGTGTGGCAAACACGGCACGTATCATTTTATACTGCTCATCTGCTGCAGCAACCTTTTTCGGCATGTCGGTTTTCTGAAGTGTAAAGGAGAGATCCGGTTCTGTCTCAGCAAATTCATTCTTATAGATGGTGTTGTAATTATTTACAAAACCTTCAAATTTTTCTGCTTTTTCTGTCGGAACGGTTACTATGGCATGCGATTCTCGTGGAATGGCGTTCCGCAGGTCTCCGCCTCCAGCTTCAGCCAGGCGGATACCAAAATCAGACTCTGCCTGCATCAGGAAACGGAACATGATTTTGTTCGCATTGGCCCGACCCAGAGGAATATCCATTCCGGAGTGTCCGCCCTTCAGTCCTTTCGCCACAACCTTGTAGGCTGTCATCCCTGCAGGAGCATCCTCTTCACTGTATTCTTTTTCAGCATTGATATCAATCCCACCGGCACAACCAACATACATCTCTCCCTCATCTTCAGAATCCATGTTGATCAGGATGTCACCATTCAGTAATCCCGGTTTTAACCCAAAAGCGCCTGTCATCCCGGTCTCCTCATCGATGGTAAACAGGGCTTCTACCGGACCATGCTTCAGGGTTTTGGACTCCAGTACTGCCATAGCTGCTGCTACACCGATTCCATTGTCGGCTCCCAGCGTAGTGCCATCGGCTGTGACCCATTCGCCATCAATTATGCACTGGATCGGATCTTTTTCGAAATCAAAATCCTTGTCAGAATTTTTCTGGGGAACCATGTCGAGATGCCCCTGCAGAACCACAGTTTTCCTGTTTTCCATGCCGGCAGTGGCAGGTTTTTTAATGATAACATTTCCCACCTCATCGACAATGGTCTCCAATCCCAGCTCCTCACCAAATTCCTTCATGAAAGCGATCACGGCTTCCTCTTTTTTGGAGGGTCTGGGGATCTGTGTAAGATCAAAGAAATTTTTCCAGATCTCCGTTGGTTGCAAATTCTTTATTTCACTCATTTTCTTGTTGTTTTTCAGTTGATACGTACATGGACGTATTGACATTAAATATGCATGTGTATTTTTCATCTTTTAAATGAAAGCAATATGTTACAGGGTTACTCACCTGAAGGCAGCTCAAGTCCGAATTTCTGTCTTTCGTCAGCCTGCTTTAGTTTAAATGCCAGGAAGATTGAGATCACTCCACAGAGTACAAGAATGAGAATCGGGATCCTGTAGTCATAGTAATTCAGCATTTTGTTTGACTGCATTACCTTGATTAACGCACTAATCTCACCGCTGGTAAGACTTCCAGTGGCATCAAGACTTTCCTTGATTTCCATAAGAAACTCCTGGTCGATAGAGCCGGTAAAATTCTCATCCCGCTCCTTAATTTCCCCAATGATGTTATTAAGTCTAAGTACGATCTCACCCTTCGGCTGTGATTCTGTTACCTCCATCTCCATTCTTACTTCATCAATTTCAGCCTTGGTGTCTGCATTCACCGGAATAGCGATCAGCAATGCACCTATACCCCAGAAGAACAGTCCCAGTCCCCAGTTCTGAACGGTAAACATGGATGCATATGCGGTCCCGAGGCGGTTCTCCGCAACAATTTTTGCGACTGATGGCCACATGGCTGCCGGTACCAGCGAGAAGGCAATCCCCAGACTAAGTAGCCCCATGTAAGCAAAGATCGGACTGTTGGAAAGGGCCATGGAGAGGTGGGCAAAAATGAGCAGGAAAGCACCAAGCATCATAAGCGACGCTGCTTTTCCACGTTTGTCAACGATACTTCCAAATATGGGAGTGAAGATGATGGTTCCCATTGGAATCAGGGCTGAGGTTTTTGGACCATTAACTAACCATAGACTGATCATCTCACGGTTCATAACGACGAGTGCTGCAAAAAGTCCCAGGATAATTACCCTGGCGAAATTCTTTTGAGCGACACCTTTTATATAATTTGGTATCAGCGTGATGCCGAGTGCAAAAAAGAAAACGACAATATATACAAAAGCGTTCCCCATCGCCTCGCTACCAAACATTACAACGGAAGCCCCTTCCGGGAGTATGTAGGAAAAACCGAACTTATTGACTAGCAGGTCAGGCGCATATTGTATAAAGGGAAATACTGCCGAATAGAATGCAACGCATAATAGGGAGATATAGACAAATGAACTGTTTTTTACCAGTTTCACCAGGTCACTGAATTTGAAATCTTCTGATGTGTCGGCCTTGGCCTCGGTGGCAGAATGAGGATCCTCTGCGGTAGCCAGCTGCGCGATGGCCCTATCTTGCTTGTCGAGTTTGATATCGAAGAAGGTATAGATGACGAACATGATCATGGCAATACCGATCAAAACGGCAGCAAATGTCACGGCAGGGGCAACAGTACCCCCGGCTATATCAAGTGAAATAGCGATCGCGAGTGCCGAACCCAGTCGACCAAATCCCATATTGATTCCCATCGCCAGGGCAATCTCATAGCCTTTAAACCATTTTACCAGGGTGCGCATCACGATTACACAGACAACCTCCAGTCCGATACCAAACAGGATCCTTCCGATAATCAGTCCGCCCAGGGTATTGTTCTCCATAATCATGCCTGAGGCAGTAAGCGCCGAAACCAATCCCCCAAGTGCGGCAAGTCCGCCAAATACATAACCGGCGATCCGAATACCCCACTTATCCAAAATAATACCACCGACAATAATCATCCCAAACACATTGGCAATGGTCGTCAGACCAATGATTCTTCCGAACTGCTCACTGGTAAATCCGTACTCGTTCTCCATCAGGTCCTTCAAACCTGAGTAAAAGTCCTGAAAATAGTAGGTGGCAAACATCAACCCACTGATCAGGATCATTACGAGCCATCGCATCGCGGCCGAATCCCTTAATGTTTTCTGTGCTGCATTCATTCTGTTAATTGTTTAGAGTTTTAAAAATGTAAAGTTCAAATGTAGCAAAAAAGTGGTTTTTTAAATTCTTTTATGCAACATAATACGTATGTAAATAGTTACATATGTGGAAATAATTTAATTTTTCCGGGTATTTGGAGCAATTTTTCGGATCGGTTAACCATTAAATCATAAATTTCATGCGCAGGATCATATTTCTTATCATAGCAGGTGTGTCACTGGGGTGGATTCAAATATGTGCACAGGAGCAGGTGCGATGGCTCACATTGGCAGAAGCCATTGAACTGAACCGGAAAGAGCCGCGAAAATTTTTGGTGGATGTATATACGGATTGGTGTGGCTGGTGTAAGCGAATGGATGCAACTACTTTTTCCGATGAGGAGATTGCAAAATACCTGAATGCCCATTTTTATTCGGTTAAGTTCAATGCTGAGATGAAGGATTCGTTAACCCTCGGAGAGAGGACCTACCATTTCGTTGATCAGGGCAGGAGGGGATATCACGAGGTGGCTGCTATTCTCACCAAAGGGAGACTTTCTTATCCCACCATTGTATACCTCGACGAAGAATTAAGGCATATTGAGGTGGAACCCGGCTATAAAACTGCAGAACAACTTTCAGAGAGGCTCATATTTTTTAAAGAGGAGCAGTATAAATCAGGAAGGGATCCAATCGGAATGTAGACTGCCTGATGTACTTCATTCTTTAAATACATCTTCCTTCCTTCCTTTCTTCCTTCCTTCCTTCCTTTCTTCCTTTCTTCCTTTCTTCCTTTCTTCCTGTTGTTGTCTTTCCGCCGCTGAAATAATCAGATACAATATTGTTTACTTCATGGTCCAGGGCCATCGCTTCATGCTGAAATACCGGCTCTCCACACAATAAGTAGCTTTTTCTTCAGGTTTGTTCGAAATGCTGCTTAGTTTTGATAATGGAATTCAAGTGTTTGAGCCCGATTGTACTATGAAGAGATCCAAGGTTGTTTTTGTAAACAAATCAAAATTAGTCCTGCATGTTTATTGTAAGAAATGTGGTAAGTCTGATCCAGATCATTTTGAGGTAGTTAATAGAGAGACGCTGAGGTTATTTCCCGGACAATATGAGATAATTGTGCACTATCAGGACGGTACTGTCCTGATTGATTCTAAATCGATCAACACCATTGATATTACTGAAGTTTCTGCACCGAATCATTCAAAATTCGCAGCCAGAAAGATAGCTTTGAACCTCTCTGGACGGAGTATAAGAATTTGTTTCAGGGAGCAGGTTTCCATTGGTAGCATTCTTGACGGAAGTGTCCATAGAAATCTTTAAAACACCCGGGCAGCAATTTTTTTTATATTATCCGAGATTCCAATTGTATAGAAGTGAATGGCAGGAACGCCATTTTCTTTGAGTTCATTGGATTGAGCGGTGGTCCATTCCACCCCAAGTTCCCATGCTTCAGCATTGGTTTTGCATTTTCTGGCTTCCGCATACAATTCCTGGGGAATATCGATATGAAACACCCGAGGAAGTAGTTCAAGGTCTTTCAATGTGGTGATCGGCTTGATTCCGGGTACAATCGGTACATTGATGCCGGCTTCCCTGCATTTATCACGGAACTCAAAGAATTTTTGGTTATTGAAAAACAATTGCGTTACAATGTAATCTGCACCTGCGTCTACCTTCTTTTTGAGCCAATAGAGGTCCTCCGACATATTGGGTGATTCAAAGTGTTTTTCAGGATATCCTGCTATGCCAACCGAAAAATCAGTAGGTTTGGGATTTTTTAGGTCAGCTTCGAGATAGATCCCTTTGTTCAGGTTGATGATCTGCTCCACCAGTTCGCTGGTATGGGTGTGGCCCCCTTCAACCGGAATAAAATCGCGTACACCGTGAGGCGGATCACCCCTGAGTACCAATAGATTATTTAACCCAAGGAAATGCAGGTCAATCAGCATGTCCTCGGTCTCTTCCCTGGTAAAACCACCACAGATCACATGCGGTACAACAGTTTTATTGTACTTATTCATGATGGCAGCAGCAATGGCAACCGTTCCAGGGCGCTTGCTGATCACTTTCCTGACGATCGACCCATCGGGTTGTTTTATATACACTGATTCTTGTTGGTGGTAGGTGATGTTGATATTCAGGGGATCGAATTCAATCAGCGGATCGATCGCATCGTAAATAGTTTCAAGTGTCCTTCCCTTCCTGGGGGGGAGGAGTTCAAATGAAAACAGTGTTTTTTTTGTGTTTTTTAAATGATCGATCACTTTCATGGTATAACTCTTGAAATTTGCATTTGCGAAAATAATAAAATCCCCCTTTAATCAGTCCCTTCTTTGTCTATAATATCTTTTCAAAAAGGGTGTTTCTGAGCGGGTCTCCTTTGCATCCTGGCCTCTTTTTACCTGCCCTGCCATCAACAGCTGCCCATATTTCTGTGTTCAGCCATTATAATTTAAGTTGGAGGCGAGCAGCCTTTCTATATTTTCCTCACTCATACCCTTTCTTTTTGCGTAGTCCTGCACCTGGTCCTTTCCAATTTTCCCTACAAAGAAATATTTGGAAGCGGGGTGTGCAAAAATGAGTCCGCTTACCGAGGCGGCGGGAACCATGGAGTAGTTTTCTGTTAGCTCAATGCCATATTTTCCACACTCCAGCAAATTGAAGAGGGTCTCCTTTTCGCTGTGTTCGGGGCAAGCGGGATATCCATGGGCGGGCCTGATACCGCTGTATTTCTCCCTGAACAGTTCGTCCAAACTTAGATTTTCATCTGGGGCATATCCCCAGATCTCTTTTCTGATTTTCGTGTGCAAAAGTTCTGTAAATGCTTCCGCCAGCCGGTCGGCCAATGCCTTGATCATGATCGATGAATAGTCGTCATGGTCGGCTTCAAATGCCCTGATTTGCTCTTCTATACCCAGTCCCGCAGTATTGGCAAAAGCGCCCAAATAATCCTTTTTTCCGGTTTCCAGGGGAGCAATATAATCCGACAATGACAGGTTGGGAGTGCCTGACTCTTTTTTGGTCTGGTTTCTCAGATTGATAAATCGTGTAAGCTCGGTGGTTCTCGACTCATCTGTAAAGAGCACAATATCATCTCCGATGCTGTTGGCGGGATAGATGCCATAGACGGCATTCGCGGTGAGCCATTTTTCCTTTGCAATGAGATCGAGCATCTGCCTGGCATCCTGGTAGAGCTTACTGGCTTCCACCCCAACAACAGGATCCTTCAGGATCTCAGGAAATTTGCCACGCATCTCCCATGTAACAAAAAAGAACACCCAGTTGATATAGGGGACGATCTCCTCAATCGGAAAATCGGTTAGGTGAAAGGTGCCTGTTTTTTCCGGAACAATAGGGGGGGTATGGTCCCAGTCGATTTGCAACCTGTTTCTTCGTGCATTTTCCAGTGACAGGAATTCGACATTCCGCTCCGCACCTTCATATTTTTCTCTAAGCTCTATATACTCCTGCCTGACCTCTGCCTTAAAAGCTTCGTTGAACTCTTTCGATAGCAGTTTATTGACGACCGGTACGCTTTTGGAGGCATCCTTAACATGTATCACAGAATTGGCATAGCCCGGTTCAATCTTTACTGCGGTATGTATTTTTGAAGTGGTGGCTCCTCCGATGAGTAGCGGCTGCTTCATTCCCCTTCTCTTCATCTCCTTAGCCACATTCACCATCTCTTCCAAAGAAGGGGTGATCAGCCCTGAGAGTCCAATAACATCCACATTCTCCTTCTCCGCGGTATCCAAAATTTTCTCCGTAGGAACCATAACACCCAGGTCGAGGATGTCATAATTGTTACAACCGAGTACCACGCCAACAATGTTTTTTCCGATGTCGTGAACGTCGCCCTTGACGGTGGCGAGCATGATTTTACCTGCAGCACTTGAATCTCCATCCGTTAGCTTCTCCTGTTCGATAAAGGGGAATAGGATAGCGACTGACTTCTTCATCACCCTTGCACTTTTCACCACCTGCGGGAGAAACATTTTTCCGGCACCAAACAGGTCACCCACCACATTCATTCCCGCCATCAGGGGTCCTTCGATGACCTTCAGTCCGGTTCCGATCTTCTTATGGGCCTCCAGCGTATCTTCATCGATGAACTCTGTAATTCCTTTGATCAGTGCATGCTTCAGGCGTTCTTCCACCGTTCCCTTTCGCCATTTTTCAGACGCTTTTTCTACAGTACCGGTGGCTTTGACTGTTTCTGCAAAGGCGAGCAGCCGTTCGGTTGCATCGTCCCTGCGATTGAGGATCAGGTCCTCCACCAGTTCGAGCAGATCTTTGGGTATTT
>CAYSMO010000057.1:0-11917 GCA_964432125.1 uncultured Bacteroidaceae bacterium
TTGAAGTTAAAACGATAGTTATATTATTTTATATCAAGTAGTTAAATAAAGAATTAATACAGATGAAACTATATAGAATTGTTTTGATCACTATTGCGTTTACATTGTCTCTCCATGTAAATGGTCAGCAGGAAGAGGTGCGGGTTGTAAAGCCATATAATCCAACGCTATCAGGGGCAGAGAAGATACAGCTGTTGCCAGATATCGGCGATTCGGTAGCGTATGACTCCCCTGAGTTTGAATATGCGATCTTTTCGAAAAGGTTTGAAACGGACTACCGGGTAACCCCCATTAAACCCGGCCGCATGGTGAAGCCGGCACTTGACAAACTTTACAAGAGTGAACTAAAGCTTGGAGCAGGGAATTACCTGACACCCCTGGCCGAATTGAGAATCAACCAGGTCAGGTCCAGTGATGGTACATTCGGAGTGTTGCTGAAACACCATTCAATGAACGGGCAGACCAGGTTGGCAAATGATCAGAAAGTGGATGCAGGGTTCAATGAGAATCAGCTTGAATTCTATGGAAAACGATTTGGCAGAAGAAATATTTTCGAATATAATGCAGGAGCTTCGTACGATAGCTATGTACATTATGGCGTTGACACGGCGTTTGCCGATACAGTAAGCAGGAGTGAGATGGCACACCCCTTTTTTAATGCACATGCTGCAGTAGGTTTCCAGTCGGCTCGTCCGGACTCATTTCACCTGCAGTATGATGGAACGCTGGAATACAACTACTTTACCCATGCGTTTGACCAGATGGAGCATGGTGCGGTGCTTGATGGTACGGTTGACCAGCTTTTTGGTGACTTCAGGATAGGGGGTGATGTTGGGGTGAGTTATTATGGGCACCAGGCTGATTGGGATACGTTGTTAACCAACCAGTTTATGATTAAAGTGAATCCCTATATGTCTAAATCAAGCGCCGAGTGGATGTTCAGGGCAGGAATCAATACCTATACTGAGATTCGGAACGGTGAGCTGTTGCCTCATTTCCATGTAAAGGGCAAGTTCTCATTTAACATTGTCAGAGAGGTACTTGTACCCTATTTTGGTGTGGACGGATACCAGGAGACCAATAGCTACATGAAGATAACGGAGGAGAACCCATATGCTGTTCCGGGCCTGGTAGTGACACCTGTCAACCACAGGATTATTGTTTATGCAGGATTGAAGGGAAAGGTTACTGATTACCTGGCCTGGAACTTCAGGGGATCCTATTCTGCCGTGGATGACCAATACTTTTTTGTGACCGATACTATGAATGTTCTTCACAACCAGTTTACAGTGCGTTACGATGATATGACGGTGATGAATGTCTATGGAGAGCTGAATGTTGCGCCAACTGAATCGCTCCGGGTATTCCTTAAAGGAAACTATTATGATTATCAGACATCACGGGAGCTCCATGCCTGGTATAAACCTGGTTTTGATGCAAGTTTACAGGCACGGTATAACATTGGTGACAAGATTCTGGTCGATGCAGGTCTGTTTGTGATCGGGCCGCGCTATTATCCTTCAGTGGTGGAGGGTGGCGATCCGGAAAAGCTGAACACAACAGTGGATCTGAATCTTGGTATCGAATACAGGTATACCAAGTTACTCTCATTCTGGACCAGGTTCAACAATATCTCGGCACAACCATATTATATGTGGAACAATTATCCCTCTTACCGCTTCAGGTTGATGGCCGGCTTTACATACGGGATGTAGTTATATTGTGTATCTTTGGGATAGATCAATACCTGAAATCATGTATCTTCGAAAATTAACATTCCGTGAGAATGAAGGAAAAAAGATCGAATGGCTCATCGACGATGTTCAACTTGGAAAGATCAACCTGATCGTGGGACAGAATTCAAGTGGAAAAACCAGGACACTGAATGCAGTTACCGAAATGGTGGACTTACTGAAGGGAAGCAGGAACATACCGAAATTTCACGGGAAATATAAGGCATTCTTTATAAAAGATGAGCAGGAGGTGTTGCTGGAGTTTGAATATAATAAGGGAATCATACAGAAGGAAGCTTTGGTGTGGAAAGGAGAAAAAGTCCTGGAAAGGAGAGAGGATGGTTCAGGATGGATCAATTATATGGGAGGCAATGAAAAGATTGCCCTGAAATTTGGTATTGCTGAAAGCCAGATGGCATGCTTTGCGAAGCGTGACAAGCTGCAGCATCCTTTTCTCGAGGATATTCACCTTTGGGCAGTGAATATGCGCAGGTTTAATTTCAGTGGGAACCTGGGGAAGAACAACTACACGTTGAAAGGGGTTTTCGAAGATGATGAGATCGATTTCAGTGATACAAGGGCATCACTGGTTCCGGAATTGTACCTGGGTATTGAGAAATTTAAGGGATTCAGGCAGCGGTTGTTGTCCGACATGAATGAGATCGGATATCAAATTGAGGATGCAGGTATAGTACAATATTCTGATAAAAGCCGGCGTACGGAGCAGGATCGCTATGCTGTTTACACCACAGAGGCCGGACTGGAGAAACAGGTAACCCAGAATGATATGTCGCAGGGAATGTTCCGGGCATTCAGTTTGCTTGCACGTTTAAACGTATACATTCTTGATGGAAAAACCGGCTGTATTGTGATTGACGATATTGGTGAGGGGCTCGATTTCTCTCGTGCGAAATTATTGGTGAACCTATTGGTGAAGAAGGCCGAGAAGTCAGATATTCAACTGATCATGTCGACCAACGACTCTTTTATCATGAACTCGGTGGCTATAGAGAACTGGGCAGTCATGCACCGGGATGGAAACAAGATCAGCCTCTATAATTATGAAAACTCGAAAGAGATTTTCGAGGAGTTTAAATTTACAGGGCTGAACAACTTTGATTTCTATGCCAGCGAATTCTTTAAAACCGGATTCAAGGAGAAAGAAGATTGAAACGGATTGCCATATTTGTTGAAGGGCTCACTGAGCAGATCCTTGTAAGACGCATGTTGGAGTGGGTGCTGAAAAATAAAAGTATTGCCATTCAGACAGTTAAAATTACAGGTGGAAAGAACACACGGATTTCATTCACAGTGATGCATGCGGCCAAAGTGAACCGTGACACCAGTTACTATGTGCTGATCTATGATTGCGGGGGCGAAACCAATGTTAAGGGATACCTGATGACACAAAGACAAAGTTTGGTCGATAAGGGGTATACCTGTATTCTTGGGCTGCGCGATGTATATCCGAATTTTTCGCATGATGAGATTCCTAAGCTGAAGAGAGGGCTGAACTACCAGGTTCCGCAAAAAAGAGCCCTTACACAAATATACCTTGCAGTTATGGAGACCGAAGCCTGGTTCCTGGGGGAGTATACCCATTTCAGAAAGGTTTCAAAGAAACTAACACCAAAGTACATTGAAATGCAACTCGGGTTTAATCCACAGACTGACAACATGGAAGAGCGTGAGCGACCGGCAAACGACCTGAAATGCGTGTACAGACTGGTTGGCCAGGATTACACGAAGAAGCGATCCAGACTCAATCATATTCTTGATCAACTGGACTTCAGTTTTTTTACCGGCAACCTGGCAAACAGGATGAACAGCCTGGGTGAATTTGTTGCTGCACTTGACCGGTTTTTTGTGTGATCCGATTGTGTTCCGACAGATGAGCTGAAAAGCCGATTTTTTCACCATTTTTCTGTTAATAACTTCACTGATTTTCAGCGCTTTTATTCATGGTTTTTTGCCGGTTTTTTACTATTTTTGATAGGATTTTAAAAGGATGGTTTTTTGAGAGGTATAACGCTTATTTTTATTGAATTAGCAAGCATTAAAGTTGTGCTGATAATTTGGATTGTTGGATTATCGGCATGTTAAGGTGGACAATCACTGTTTTATCCCGGGATTTTTAATCATCGACAGTTTTTTCAACAGAAAAGGTGTTGAAGTAGATATTTATGTTTAATCATTATTAGAAAAGAAAAATGGACAATACGAAAGGAACTGTACCTGAGAAGTTAAAAAACGTCTATTCGGCGGATAGTATTCAGGTACTTGAGGGATTGGAGGCGGTTCGCAAGCGGCCTTCCATGTATATTGGCGATACCAGTGAAAAGGGGCTTCACCACCTCGTTTATGAGGTAGTCGATAATTCAATTGATGAAGCACTGGTTGGTTATTGCAACAACATCATTGTGATTATTAATGAGGATGGCTCAGTGAGTGTAGAAGATGATGGGCGGGGAATTCCAGTTGATCTGCACGAAAAGGAGAACCGCTCTGCACTCGAGGTTGTTATGACAGTGCTGCATGCCGGGGGAAAATTCAACAAGGATTCATATAAGGTTTCAGGCGGTTTGCATGGGGTCGGAGTATCATGTGTGAATGCGCTTTCGCAGGACCTGAAAGCGGAGATACATCGCGACGGTGTGATTTATGTACAGGAATATAAATGTGGCGTTCCGCAGGCTCCAGTTAAAGAAATCGGCACCACAGACCGATCAGGGACCATCATAACATTCATGCCCGATAAAGAGATATTTACCGCTACCGATTATAAATATGAAATCCTCGCATCAAGGCTTCGTGAACTTGCTTTTCTAAACAAGGGTATCCGCCTTTCAATCACTGATAAACGTGAGCTTGAAGAGAATGGTAATGGTAATGGTAATGGTAATGGTAATGGTAATGGTAATGGAGAGAAACACTACAGATCTGATAATTTTTACTCAGAAGAAGGATTAAAAGAATTTGTTGAGTTTCTTGATGCAACGAGGGAAAAACTTACAGAAGAGGTGATTCATATAGAAACGATAAAAAGTGAGGTTCCGGTCGAAATTGCGCTTCAATACAATACCTCTTTCTCAGAGAACGTACACTCTTATGTGAATAACATCAGTACCATTGAAGGCGGCACCCATCTTTCCGGTTTTCGAAGGGGTCTTACCAGGACTTTGAAGAGCTATGCCGAGAAATCCGGAATGCTCGCCAAACTGAAATTTGATATCAGCGGTGATGATTTTCGTGAGGGCCTCACAGCGATTATCTCAGTTAAGGTTGCCGAACCCCAGTTTGAGGGGCAGACAAAGACCAAATTGGGAAATTCTGATATTATGGGAGTGGTTGATCAGGCGGTGAGTAGTGAATTGGGCAACTACCTGGAAGAAAATCCAAAAGATGCCAGGCAGATCGTCTCCAAGGTGATACTTGCGGCCACTGCGCGACATGCGGCAAGGAAAGCCAGGGAACTGGTTCAGAGAAAGAACGTATTGTCAGGTGCTGGTTTACCCGGCAAACTGGCCGATTGTTCGGAGAAAGATCCTGCCCTTACTGAAATCTTCCTGGTAGAGGGGGATTCTGCTGGGGGAACAGCCAAGCAGGGTAGGGATCGTAATTTTCAGGCAATTATGCCATTGCGAGGAAAGATACTGAATGTGGAAAAGGCAATGGTACACAAGATTTTTGAAAATGAGGAGATAAAAAATATATTTACTGCCCTGGGAGTAAGGATTGGAACCGAGGAGGATAGCAAGGAGTTGAATCTGACCGGCCTGAGGTATCACAAGGTCATTATCATGACGGATGCCGATGTCGATGGATCACACATCGATACACTCATTATGACATTCTTCTTCAGGTATATGGTAGAGATAATTCAAAACGGGTACCTCTATATTGCTGCCCCGCCACTTTATCTGATCAGAAAGGGAAAAACAGAGAGATATTGCTGGACTGAGGAAGAGAGAAAAGCAGTCGTGAAGGAGTATGGAGGGGAAGCAGGAATTCATATTCAGCGTTATAAGGGTTTGGGTGAGATGAATGCCGAGCAGCTTTGGGATACGACGATGAATCCGGGAAACAGGATATTGCGACAGGTTACGATCGATTCTGCAGCTGAGGCCGACCGGATTTTCTCTATGCTCATGGGAGATGAGGTTCCCCCAAGAAGGGAATTCATTGAAAAGCACGCGAAATATGCGAATATAGATGCTTAAGAATGGATTTGATGCTGTTTGACTAGCGTCTGTTCATAAAGTCCGACTCTGTTGACAGGTTCTAGCTAGCTTTGTTAACTACTCTTTGGAAGTGAATTATTTTTTTTTCTATATTAGCCCCATATCAATAGACTGCCATGGTAGAAAAAAAGCGCAATATTGAGCTGAGAAGTGAAGAGGTGGAGGATATTCTTGGAAAAGTTCCCGGGTGGATAACCCGAAACGGTATTTCAATGATTTTTCTCATGATCATCATTCTCCTTCTGGGATCGTGGATCTTTCATCTACCTGATATAAAAAAGGCAGAAATCTATGTTACCTCTTTGAAGCCTGCCGCCGATATCGAATCCAGATCCGATGGAAAGATCGAGAAATTACTCGTAGATGATAATGAGCAGGTAGAAGTCAACCAGGTTCTTGCAGTGATCGAAAATCCTGCAGATTTCAATGATGTTAACTTCCTCAAAAATCAACTTCAAAAATTTTCCATGGCTTCTGAAAATTTTCCTGAATTGAAATTGCAGATCAATGGAACAGATGATTTGGGGATGATCCAGTCCGATTATGCAGCCTTCTATAAGTGCTACAGGGACTTTAATGAGTTTCTCCAGTTGGACTACCACAGAAAGAAAACAGAACTTCTGGAGGATGAGCATGCGCAGTATATCAAATACTCAGGAAACCTGGATACACGTGCAAAGATACTGGGCGAGGAGTATGAACTGGCACGAAATCAGTTTCTTCGCGATTCAACACTTTATTTACAGGGTGTAGTTTCTGAATCTGATTATGAAATCACAAAATCCAAAACCTTATCTGCGCTCGCAGACTGGCAGGCAATGGTTAGTCTAAAAACCGAAAATGATATAAAGATTGCCGGTATCAGGGAGCAGATTCTTGAACTGGAACTCAAAAGGGAGGAACAGCGCACATCACTAACCACCTCTCTTGAGGAGGCAATGAACAGGCTGAAAGCATCCATATCAACCTGGGAAAAGCGGTATCTGATCGTTGCTCCGGTTGGTGGACAGGTTACTTTTAATAAAATCTGGAGCGTGAATCAGAATGTTAAAGTCGGTGAGAAGGTAATGACGGTTATTCCGGACGATCAGGGCGAGCTCATCGGGAAGATACGACTTCCTGTTCAGGGAGCAGGGAAAGTAAATGAGGGGAACCAGGTAAATATCAGGTTTGATAATTATCCCTATCTTGAATATGGCATGGTGAAAGGGATTGTGAGCAATGTTTCAAAGGTACCGCTGGATGATTTCTATACCGTTGAGGTTTCTCTGCCAAACGGACTAAGAACATATTATGGACTGGAGATCAGTTTCAGCCAGAATTTGCAAGGTAAGGCCGAAATATTAACCGATAAGATGCGTCTGCTGCAGAGGGTTTTTAATCCGGTCCGCAGCGCTGTCTCCCGCCAGAAGGAGATGTAAGGAGAAATAAAGCCCATGTAGCTCTTTTTGGACTTGATGAGCA
This sequence comes from uncultured Bacteroidaceae bacterium, assembly GCA_964432125.1. Taxonomy (GTDB): domain Bacteria; phylum Bacteroidota; class Bacteroidia; order Bacteroidales; genus M55B112. Next base: position 7,439 of record CAYSMO010000057.1, read on the forward strand.
AACCGTAATTATGATCCTGATGCGAAATAATGTATAACTTTGTACGTTGTAATTTGAAGTGTGAAGCTGTACCCATGTTGAGTTATTTATCTAATACTATAAATTTCTGATTTGTGAAAAGGATTTTATTAATTGTCATAATAGTTGCTATCACAGCAGCTATTGTTTTCCTGGTTTACAGGTTAATACCGATCGACAGGATTAGTTCCGGAGAATTTGAGATCTCCCGGGTCGGAATTGGATCTGTGGTTGCCACAATTCCGGCAGAAGGAACAGTAGAGCCAGAGAGTGAAGTACTGGTTCTTAGTCCCGCTTCCAGTATAATTCAAAGGATATTAAAAGGGGTAGGCAGTACGGTTGAACTGGGTGAGGCCATGATCATTCTTGATCCTGAACCGGTTCAGCTGGAGATTGAAGGAATTGAGGACCAGCTTGAGGTGAAAAGGAATTCGCTTAAGAAAAATGAGTTAAATGCCAGGAGTATCAGGGTGGATCTTGACTACAACGTAGAGGTACGAAAGCTTCGAATCGCTTCATTAAAGTCGGAATTGGCCGACCAGCAGCAGCTACTCGAGGTTGGAGGTATCTCCCCGGCAAAATTTGAGAAAACGAAGCAGGAGCTGGTCTTGGCCGAAAAAGATTTGGAGACATTGACTTCACGAAACAGGATCAGGTTAAAACAGCTCGAAACCGAGGATGAAGGATTACGGCTCCAAATTTCAATCCAGGAGAAGGCCCTTGAGCAGCAGCAGGAACTATTGAAAAATATGATTATTCGTGCTCCATCTTCCGGAATCATCCTTTCACTCGACGGGCAAATTGGAGAAAAGGTGAATAAGGATAAATTACTGATTAAAATGTCCAATCTCTCGAGTTTTAAGATACTGGCTTTAGCAGATGACAAACATTCGGATTATATCCGGACAGGTAACCATGTTTTTATTGATCTGGCCGAAGAAAAACTTACGGGGCAGATTGGCAATGTAAGCCCTGCAATAAAGGATAAGAAGGTGGAATTTGATGTCTACCTTGAACAAAGCAATCATTGGAAACTGAGACCAAATATGACACTGCCCATTCAAGTTGTTACCGACAGGTCAGATAGTGTGATGCGTGTTAAAGTAGGTCCTTCGCTCCAACGAACATCTGATTTTGATATTTATAAGGTTGAAGGAGATGTTGCTGTCAAGAGACGCATACATACCGGTCTGATGGGTGACCAATACCTGGAGATTTTATCTGGCGCAGAGCCTGGCGATCAGGTTATCATTTCAGATGTCTCACTCTTCCGGAACAAGGATAAAGTGGAAATCTATTAACAGGTCTTTCAACATGAACTTAAGAACCTTATTTGTTTTATTTATCGCAGTTATTGCCATTATTACATCTCGTGCTCAAGGGGATGATTCAACGCTTTTCAGATTAAGTTTAACCAACGCCATTGATCTGGCCATTACACAATCATCGGCCATTAAATATGCTCAGAATACTGATGTAAATGCCTATTGGCGGTATAAAAATTACCTTACAAGGTTCAGGCCTCAGCTCGTGCTGACTGGCGATCTGCCGAAATTTGAGAATACCACCAGTCCCATAACCCAGCCTGATGGGAGTATTAAATTTAAGCAGATCCGACGCATGTCCACCTCAGCGAACCTGTCGCTGAACCAAGCGATCGCACGGACCAACACTTCAATTTATGCTGCCAGCTCAGTATACGGTATCAATGATATGCTTTCGGATGAGCGTGAATTCTCCGGAAGTCCGATGTATATTGGCTTCACCCAACCGATTTTCTCATTTAACTGGGCCAGATGGTACAAAAAAACAGCACCGCTCGATTATGAGCGTTCTAAAAGGGATTACCTGGAAACCATTGAGGAGATTGCACACCGGACGACCTCCCTTTTTTTTAATTACCTGAGAATACAGACTAACTATACCCTGGCCCAAAGCAACCTTGAGAACAGTCAGGCAAACCTGGAAATCGCCGAGGTTCGTCGCAAACTTGGAACCATATCCGAAAACGATTATTCAAGGATCAGGCTCTCTGTACTTAATGCCCAGAAATCGCTGCGGGATGCAGACATGGACCTTCGGAATGCCGATTTTGCGCTTAAATCGTATATTAATCTCGATCAAAGCATTAAAATTGAGTTGTTAATACCTTTGGAGATGACATTGTTTTACATCGATCCTGACAAGGCCCTTGAAGAGGCCAAGGAAAATAAGGATGATGTGATCAATTTTCAGCGAAGGCTCATCATTGCTGATCGCGATCTGGAAGAGGCGAAGCGCGATAATAGCCTGAGCGCTACACTCAGGGGCAGCTATGGACTCTCAAACTCTTCTGAAATGCTTGGCGGGGTGTATAAGCAACCTGAGCAGCAACAGTTTGTAAGACTGTCAGTAAGTGTTCCTATCCTTGACTGGGGGCGTTCAGCATCGCAGGTTAAGCTTGCTGAGTCCCAGCGTGACCTGGTGCTGTATGATGTAGATCGTGACATTCGCGATTTTGAGCGAAGGGTTGTGGTTGAGGTTGAGCGTTTTAACCTGTTGAAAGATCAATTGATCACAGCAGAAGAGGCCGATAAGGTTGCTGAAAATGGGTATAAAATTGCCCAGAAGAAGTTTCAGAATGGAGAGATCAGTATTACAGAACTGAAGATATCACTGGGCGAACGGGAATCGGCTAAAAGGGATTATATACGGTCGATCCAGGATTACTGGGTCTCTTACTATTATATCAGGATACTAACCTTATACGATTTTGAATTTGAGCAAAAAATATTCTACGATAACCCCATGCTGGAAGGCGAGGCTAGCCTTGATTAGCATGTGCTTTTTTTCCGATGAAGCGATATGATATAATTGTTGTCGGAGCCGGAGCTGCCGGATTGCTGGCAGCAGGACGAGCTGCAGAGCGGGGTGCCTGTGTTCTTTTACTGGAGAAGATGCGACAAGAGGGTAGGAAGCTGCTGATAACAGGCAAAGGACGTTGCAATATTACTAACAGCGCACAAATGGGCGATTTTCTGAATCACGTTTATCCTAGTGGCCGGTTTTTAAAGACTGCATTTACAAGGTTTTATAATGACGACATGATCGGTTTGCTGAACCGATACGGGCTTGAGACTGTACTTGAGCGAGGAGGCCGGTATTTCCCTGCGACAGGCAGATCGGGAGATGTATTGGATGCGCTCTTAAAATGGTTGCGTGAGGCAGGGGTAGAGATTCGATGTGGGCAGCGTGTTGAAAAGATATTGGTTAAAGATGGAAGAATAGAAGGTGTGTTGACCGATGCAGCCGAATTTTTTGCTTCCAGGGTCGTGCTTGCTACCGGGGGAAAGTCATATCCTGCTACCGGTTCGGATGGGGATGGCTACAGGCTGGCCCGGGAAGTGGGGCATACTGTGGTGAAAGTCAGGCCTGCCCTGGTGCCACTGGAAACGGTCGAAAAGGTGCCTGCAGAATTGCATAAACTGGTATTAAAGAATGTAAATGTGGCATTGTGGGTCGACGGGAAGAAGGCAGGGGAGGAGTTTGGTGAGATGATATTTACTAGCTTTGGTTTATCCGGACCGGTGATACTGACACTTAGCAGAAGGGTAGTTGATGCGTTGGAAGAGGGCAGGGAGGTGAAGGTTACGATAGATCTTAAACCGGCACTTGACGAGCAAAAACTTGATAGAAGATTGCTGCGCGATCTGGATGAGAATGGGAAGAAGGAGTTGGGAACAGTGTTCAGAAAATGGCTTCCTGCTTCGATGGTACCTGTTTTTATCAGGCTTCTGGAAATTGATCCTAAAAGGATGTGTCACCAGGTAGCATCCTCCGAACGGAAAAGAATACGTTACCTGCTGAAAAATCTGGCGTTCAGCATACATAATTATCGTTCATTTAAGGAGGCAGTGATTACTGCTGGGGGAATTCCCACACGGGAGATCAATTCTGGTACAATGGAGTCAAAGATTGTATCCGGATTGTACTTTGCAGGGGAGATCATTGATCTGGATGCTGATACCGGGGGATACAATTTGCAGATTGCGTACTCAACCGGTTGGCTGGCAGGAGATTCGGCAGTTTCTTAATGCTGAATCTATGATCTGCTTATTCTTATAATAGGATATTTAAAAAGAGTCTCAAATTGAGTTTCGCAACTACATTTTACAACAGTGAATTCTATCCCTGAACCTATTATGCATTGTTATGCCGACGTGCATTATTTTTCCTTTTCAATTATCTGATCAATCTGGATTTTATTCTTGGGTAAATAATTTGTAGCAACATCCCAGATTATTTCATAATCAACCCCAAAATATTCATGCGAAACCCTGTTTCTTAAGTAGTACATTTCTTTCCAGGGGATGTCAGGATACTTTTCTTTTATTTTTCCACTTAAATTTTTCGAGGCTTCTCCAATTATTTCAAAATTCCTGATAACAGCATCAACTGTTTTATAATCTTTTTTAAAATGTT
>CAYSMO010000058.1:0-11850 GCA_964432125.1 uncultured Bacteroidaceae bacterium
GGTGGGTGAATCGCCCGCTATTGAGAGTGTGAAGGAGATGATCGAACGGGTGGCTCCAACCGATGCCCGGGTGCTGATTACCGGTCCGAACGGCACCGGCAAAGAGCTGGTGGCACGCTGGCTGCATGAGAAGAGTGGTCGTGCCGTCGGACCGTTCGTGGAGGTGAACTGCGCCGCGATACCATCGGAGCTGATCGAGAGCGAGCTGTTTGGTCATGAAAAAGGAGCATTTACCTCGGCGATCAAGCAGCGGAAAGGAAAGTTTGAGCAGGCCGACGGGGGGACGATCTTCCTGGATGAGATCGGCGATATGAGCCTGTCGGCGCAGGCGAAGGTGTTGCGTGCACTACAGGAGAACAAGATCACCCGGGTGGGGAGTGACAAGGATATCAATGTGGATGTGCGGATACTCGCCGCAACAAATAAGAATATGAAGGCGGAGATTGAGAAATCGACCTTCAGGGAGGACCTCTACCACCGGTTGAGCGTGATCCTGATTGATGTACCGTCGCTGAATGACCGGCTTGAGGATATACCGGTGCTGGCCGACCATTTCAACCAGCTGATCTGCTCCGAATATGGGAAGGCACCTAAGGAGATCACCGACGATGCCATTGAGGAGTTCAGGAAGATCAACTGGACCGGCAATATTCGTGAGTTCAGGAACGTGCTGGAGCGGCTGGTCATTCTGTGCGACCAGAAGATCGAGGGTAAGGATGTTAAAGCCTTTGCCCGCCCCATCTCCAGTTAAAGTGTTTTCCTATAAAGTCCACTAACTGCGTTATGCTTGTTCTCAAAATGGTCGTTTACAATAGTAAACTCACATTTTTCGAACTGCACAAGCCTTGTTATTGAACTTTCTAGTTCAAACACCTGGCTTTATCCAAGGACCAAATAGTCGTCGCAGCGCAGTTATTACTTCAATAAATGCCAAAGGAAATTCACCCCATTGGTACCTGAAAGACTCCGTTTACCCCAAAATCATGTTTTTTAACAGATCGATCACACCAAAGGCTTTATCTTTGGTATATCGGAGTGATATTAAATCTGTCTGTTGATAATGGCAGGTGATATCCCGAACACTATTTTTAATCACTTTTATTTTTAAATAGGAACAGTATATAATGAAATCATTTAAAATCGGAGATTTGGAGATTCGTCTTCCTATTGTTCAGGGAGGCATGGGGGTTGGTATTTCGATGTCGGGACTGGCATCTGCCGTGGCGAATATGGGAGGGGTCGGTATTATATCGACCGTTGCAATAGGGCTTACCGACCGGCAGGCACGGGTAAACTATAAGAACAGAAACATCGAAGTGCTGAAGCAGGAGATTCGCAAGGCGCGGGAACTTTCGGCCGGTGTAATTGGTGTAAATATCATGTCGGTGCTGACAGATTTCTCGGAGATGGTACGCACCAGCATCGAAGAGGGAATTGACATTATCTTTTCAGGCGCGGGACTACCGCTCGATCTGCCCAAATACCTTATAGAGGGATCGAAAACGAAGCTCGTTCCGATCGTCTCTTCAGGCAGGGCCGCTCATATTATTGCCAATAAATGGAAGCAAAACTACGATTACCTGCCGGATGCCTTTGTGGTTGAAGGACCCAAAGCCGGCGGTCACCTCGGCTTCAAGGCCAATGCCCTGGAAGAGATCGGCAATACACTCGAGAACCTGGTCGATGAGGTGTTGCAGGTGGCGCGGGATCTGAAAGCAAGATTCAACAAGGAGGTGCCTGTAATTGCCGCTGGCGGAATTTACAGCGGGGAAGATATTCGTAAAATCATTGAGCAGGGAGCCGCTGCCGTGCAACTGGGAACCCGTTTTGTAGCTACCGAGGAGTGTGATGCATCGCCGGAATTCAAAGAAGCGTTTGTCGCAGCAAAAGCCGAGGACATACAGATCATTAAGAGTCCGGTGGGTATGCCCGGACGCACTATCTTCAATAAATTTCTGGATGAGGCGATGAAGGGCAAACGGCGACCGAAGGTTTGCATGCACCACTGCATAAAATCATGCGATCCGAAAACAACCTCCTACTGTATTGCCGATGCGCTGCTACAAGCCTACAAAGGAAACCTGGAGGATGGGTTCGTCTTTACCGGCACCAATGCGGGCAGGATTGACAAGATTCTTACTGTGAAGGAGCTGATCAATGAGCTGGTACTGGAGTACGAGGCATCGGAGCATAAAAAAGAGATCAAAACTGAAAATAGATGAACGGCTGGAGGTCGGCCGACCATGACTGGTAGATAACAAAAACCACAACAACGGCGATGACCACCTTGGCCCAGATGGGTGTTCCTATGTACCAGTTGAGCAGGGTGAGCTTCCACCTATTCGACACCCAGTGAGTAAAGTAACCCAGGGCCATCACCAGGAATACCCATTTATAGGCTAGCAGTACCTCAGGGATAACCGATGCGTTAAAAGAGTATGCGATCTGCCGCATCAGCTCATTGGCATGCTCCATGGAGTCTGACCGGAACCAGATGCGTGTGAAGGTGATGAACTGGAAGGTGATGAAGATTTTCCATAATCGGGCGGCCCAGTGCTTGCTGTGTTCATACGGACTGATCTTTTTCCACTGCTTGTATACCACAATTCCCAGTCCGTTGATCCCTCCCCAGATCAAAAACTGCCAGCTCGCCCCGTGCCACAAACCGCCCAGCAGCATGGTAAGCATCAGGTTCACATCGGTCATGACCCGCCCCCTGCGGTTCCCCCCGAGCGGAATGTACAGATAATCCTTCAGCCAGGTGGATAGCGAAATATGCCAACGCTTCCAGAAATTTCCCACATTGGTGGCCTTGTACGGGGAGTTAAAATTTCGCGGCAGCCGGAACCCCAGCAGAAGCGCCGTTCCGATGGCGATATCGGTATACCCGGAGAAATCGACATACACCTGCAGGGAGTATCCGTACAGTGCCATCAGGTTCTCAAATCCCGAAAAGCCCGCGGGATTGGCAAAGACGCGGTCGATGAAGTTCACCGCGATATAGTCACCGATAAAGATTTTCTTAAACAGCCCCTTCATGATCACAAAGATGGCAAAGCCGAACTCCTCCTTCGACAGGCTGTATCTTTTATAGATCTGGGGCACAAACTCCGAGGCACGTACTATCGGACCAGCTACCAGCTGCGGAAAAAAAGAGACATAGAAGCCGAAATCCATAATATTCTTCACCGGGTTCACCTTTCTCCTGTAAAGGTCAACGGTGTAAGACATCACCTGGAAAGTATAGAACGAGATCCCCACAGGCAGCAGAATCACCGCCGTATCGAACTTCAGTCCCGTGAGGTTATTCGACCAAAGGGCAAAATGGTTCACCACCTCAATGTCGGTATTGAAGATATTGTTCACCGTATCGACAAACAGGTAGGCATACTTGAAATAGGAGAGCAGGAACAGGTTCACAAAGACACTCAGAAATACGGCAAATTTACGGGCTGAACGCTTTTCGGAGGCATGGATCCAGTTGCCAAGGTAGAAGTTGACAAAGGTGGAGAAGACCAGGATCAGGAAGAAGAGGCCGGAAGTTTTATAGTAAAAGAAGAGACTGATCAGAAAGAGGAAAGCGTTTCTGAGGGCCCTGTCCTTGTAGATAATTGAAAATGCCAGCAGCACCACCCCGTAAAACACCCAGAAATAGAGCTGGGTAAAGATCAGGGGCTTCTCCGGGTTGAAGAAGAATATCTCACTAAGCCAGGGCATGGGGTAAAGATAGAATGAAATTGCAAAAAGGGGGTAGCTGTTACAAAAAAAATAAAAACCTATCTGATTACTGTATACATCACCATTATTGTCAAACCAGAAAGAATTGAATTCAAAGCTTTCCGGCTGTTCATATTCTTGCTAGAATTCAACTCCCCGGAGATCCTTATTTGGTATACTTCCCATCTCCAGTTTTAAAGTACCACCCCGAACCAGTGTGCTGTGCTCTATTCCTATACTATTTTGCTCTTCCCCACCAAAATTAATCGATCTGATGTATCTGTTTTCAGGTGAATTATTAATGGTTTCGATCACAAACATATCGCCGGGATAATAATTTCTGTTTAAGTGTATTGTAATCTTATCAAAAAGCGGACTGGTGATCTCATAGTTCGGACTGATTCCTGTTCCACCCCGTAATGAAAACAACCCTGTTTTGATCAACACTGCAAGTGATCCCATCAATCCCTGATCCTCATCACCGCTGTAACCAATCTGTGGAGAGATTCCGCTGTAAACACTGTCAGCCACCATTCTGCTCCAGTACTGCGTTAGGTACGGGGCGCCGGCATAATTGAAAATAAAAGCTGTCTGAATGGAGGGCTGGTTTCCATAGTTAATATAGACCCTGCGAGACTCCCTCAGTCGTTCTTTATCATGCGATTTTGAAGATACGAAACCATGCTTTTGAGCACGTAAGAACGACGCATTCAGTTTTTCTGTCAACGCTGCATTTCCTCCCATCAGCTCAGCTAGCCCCGGAATATCATGTGGAACGAACCATGTATACTGAGCTGCATTTCCCTCCACCCATCCATTGCGGTAGGTCAGCTCATCGAAAGGATCTTTCCAATCACCGGCTCTGTTTTTCACCCACATCCATCCCTCATCCGGATACCAAAGGTTTCTATAGTTTTTTGATCGTTCGGAGAAATACTGGTAATCCTCCTCCTTCCCCAGGGCTTTTGCCAACTGCGCAAGGCACCAATCCTGGTAAGCATACTCAAGAGTCTGCCCTGAACCGTCCTGATGAGATCCATACCCAATGTCTGAAACCGGATGAGGAATGTATCCCCTTTCCATATAATATTCAAGCCCACCTCCAATTTCTGTGTTGTGTTCATAACCGGCCTTGCTCATCATCCCACCGGGCATATGATTCTTCCTCATGCCCTCGTAAGCTTTCTCAATATCAAAACCTCTGATTCCCTTCATGTAGGCACTTACTATAAAAGGAGTTGAAGATGCACCGGTCATAACGTAGGTATAATTCCCTCCCGAGGGTCCGCGTGGGATCAATCCGCCATCTTCATACATCAACAACATGGAATTCACAAATTCCTCTGATATTTCCGGATAGACAAGATGCCAGAGGGTATTCAATGTCCACTGAGCTCCCCAGAAGCTGTCAGAATTATAGTAATTAAAGCGCGGACGCTGATGCTGATCCACAGGAATCTGTCCGATTCTTCTTGTCTCACCTGTCATATCACAATACTGACCATTCACATCACTTAAAATACGTCGCCCCTGGAGCGCATGCCACAGGTCAGTGTAAAACCTCCGCTGCTCAACCTCCGTTCCTCCTTCAATCTCAATTCGGCTGAGAAGCCTGTTCCATTCTGCTCTCGACTCCTCAACAATCCTGTCAAAATCCCAATGCGGCAGTTCAGTTTGAAGATTCAATCGTGCCTGCGGAATACCCACATAGGAGATTGCCACCTTCATCTGCAATACTTCATCTGCATCGGTTGTATAGTTAACATAACAACCGGTTTCAGAGCCTTGCATCTGATTGATCTCCCCGATCAGCTCCCCCTCTTTCCATCCCTTCAAACTGGTAAAAGGCTTATCCATCTGCGCAACAAAATATACCCAAACAGGTTGAGGTCTGCGCTGGGTGGGTGACATGACTGCATAGCCCTCAATTTCACTATCACTCACTTTATTAATCGTTGCACTATCCGTGTCGCACGGTCCCAGGAAGGTTGAAAAATCAAAAAGAATACTACTCTGGTCCGATGCAGGAAAGGTATATCGGTGAAAACCTACACGGGTGGTCGAAGTAAGCTCCACATTGATCCCATAATCCGTGAGAAAAACCTGGTGATATCCGGCCTTTACGGTTTCATTCTCATGGCTATAGGAAGAACCGTACTTATCCGATCCCTGGTGTCCCCTGAACGCACCGGTAACAGGGAATACCGGAATTCCGGACAGTTGCCATGCATGAATATGGCTGAAAGCCCTGATGGTGTCCTCGTTATATCGGTATCCAGCGTTCCATGCGCCGTTAACGACCATATCCGGACTAAGATTCACCATTCCAAAGGGACGTGTGGCAGAATTAAAGAAGAACCAACGGGAATTTGCGGCGTCAACCAATGGTTCAACAAGGTCTACCGGCAATAAACCCTGCTGATGGTATTCCTTTCCTGGATGATTGCATGACATACAGGTAATCGCAATTAATAAAATAGGTCCAAGATATAGGCTGACAAAATTTTGATTGATTTCTCTTTTCATATTTTGACACAACATTGTTATGGAAACAAATATAATAATTCCCATGGGAATACAATTTTTACAATCACATCATCTCTTTGAAAAGTCTATTCCTCCCGGTACCAACTCGCATAATGCAGGTAGCTCTCTGCGATCCCCTCGATCATCTCTTTGGTCTGCTGTGGGTCGACCTTCTTGAGGAATTTCGCGGGAACGCCCCCGTAGATGCTGCCCGGCTCGACCACCGTATGTTGTAGCACCACCGATCCGGCAGCGATAATGGAGTTCTCGCCGATATCGGCGTAATCGAGCAGGATCGAGCCGATGCCAATCAGGCTGTTTTTCCTGATGTGTGCACCATGCACCACCACGTTATGACCGATAGATACATTGTCTTCGATCTCTACGACCGATTTTTCAAAAAGGGTATGTAACGTACTGCCGTCCTGGATATTCACCCTGTTGCCAATCCTGATCGGGTTCACATCGCCCCGCAGCACCGTGTTGAACCAGATGGAGCAGTCGTCACCAATCTCCACATCGCCAATAATTGTGGCATTCTCCGCCAGGTAACAGTTTTTTCCGATGTTCGGAGTGAATCCCCGAACTGATTTAATAAGTGCCATAGCTGTTCAGATTTTTACCCTGCAAAAATAGGCAAAAATAATATCCTTACCGGCCAGCATATTTTGGGAAATAGTCATGAATAAAGAAATTATTAATTCCTGACTGGCCCATAAATGTGGAAAATTATTAATTTTATAATTTTAGTAGTTGAACTGGAGGCCAGTTAGGCTTTTTTTTTAAAAGAGTGTTGACTTTTTATTTCAACCAGTAGCTTAATGGTATTTGAATAATTTAATGAATTAAACCACCTTAAAACATAATCTCCTTGCACAAGGAATCCATTATACGCAGATTTATAATATTATCTTGATTTATAAAAACGGAATACAACATAATCATTAATGATTTTAAATTGGTTTAAGATATTCTAAGTTTCAATTTTAAAAAAGTATTCATATGAAAAAAGTATCAGTTTGTCTCCCTATTGTTCTTACGTTATTCATTGTCGGGTGCGGACATGAAATGACGGAGAACTACGAACACGTTAATATTCTTTTTGCCATCAGTGATGACCAGTCGTTTGCGCACACAAGCTTTGAGGGCAGCAGGTTTGTAAACACACCGGCTTTTGACAGGATCGCCAGAGAAGGGGTATACTTCACCAATTGTTATGCCGGTTCTCCAGGCTGCGCACCTTCAAGAAGTGCATTGGTGACCGGCCGTCATCACTGGCAGAATGAACAATCGGGACAACATGCTTCTGCATGGCTGAAAAAGCACATTCCATTTATTGACCTGCTGGAGGGGAATGGCTATATAACTGGTCGTACCGGCAAAGGGGTAGCCCCATTCCGGTACGCGAGAGAAGAGAATGATTCCTTATGGAGAGCTACAAATGCTGCAGGTATTGAACATAGTAATATCCGATATGAAAAAGGGTCGGCAGAAGATGAACGCCCTGCCACTGGTATTGGAACCGTTAATTATTTTGAAAACTTTAAATATTTCATGGAAAATGTTCGTGGGGATAAACCTTTTTTCTTTTGGTACGGAGCCCAGGAGCCTCACAGGGCTTACGAAAAGGATTCGTGGAAGCGTTCCGATAAGAACCTGACCAATGCTGAAGTGCCGGGATTCTTCCCGGATCATGAGATTATCCGTGGTGACCTCCTTGACTATGCCATAGAAATTGAATGGTTCGATTTTCACCTGCAACGAATGCTCGATTACCTTCAAGAAATAGATGAACTGGAAAATACAATCGTAATCGTTACTTCTGATAATGGTATGCCATTCCCCAGAGCAAAAGCCAATAATTATATTTATGGTGTTAAAGTTCCTTTTGCTATCCGGTATCCTAAGGCCTTTAAAAAAGGGAGAATTATTGACGATCCTATAGGTTTTGTAGATATAGCGCCAACAATTCTCGAACTTACAAAAACCAAAAGTGAGGAAATGTTACCTATCATTGGCAAAAGCTTCCTGAATATTCTGGAATCAAATAGTAATGGAACTGTTGATGACTCGAGAAAATATGTTTTATCGGGCAGGGAAAGACACTCTTCTTCACGCTATAAAAATCTTGGGTATCCCGTCAGGGCCATTCACAGTAAGAATTACACACTTATTTGGAACATGAAGCCTAAACGCTGGCCTGCCGGAGCTCCCCAGGCAGTTAAATCAGAAACCGACCAAACCCTGCTCCCTATGTATGGCATTGATAGCAATGGTGTGCACCATTCCGGTTGGGCTTTTACTGATATTGATGAGTCACCTACCAAAGCTTTTATCATCGAAAACCGGAATAAGTCATCAGTGACTTCATTTTTTGAACTGGCACATGCGCGACGAGATGAATTTGAACTCTTCGATACTGAAAATGATCCGTATTGTCTGAATAACCTTTCTGGAATTGAGGCCTACAGAAATATTGAGAAGGAATTGAAAAAAGAGTTAATGCATCAGCTGATTGATTCTGAAGATACCCGAATATTAGGTCCCGACCGAGAAATATTTGATTCTTACATCAGGTACCTAGGCCCTATGCGACATTTCCCTTCTCATATTCAGAACTCCAGATCACACACAGGAGGTAGTGTCCCGGTTTTGTAAAGTATCCTATTGTTAAAGCAAAACCAACAATAACCGTTCCTTGCAAAATTTATAATTATTTGATCTACAAGATTGGATTCTACCGTGGCGACAGTTTCACTTACACCATCGAGAGGGATAAAATCTATGATTTCTTTCTGTCGCTCTTTGACATACCTGATATATGTTTGAACATCAATCTGCGAGCAAATGGCATCTCCCATACCAATGATGTCGCATCCGGCCTGGATCTGGGCGTGATGGGTCAGAAATCAATCCGGCCATATCTATGTCGAAATCATCCATTGCTTTCATGTTCGATTCCACCAATACTTTAAAATCCGATGCCAATTCACCATAAGTATAACCGGCATATCGCGCTGCAAAATGCATAAGAATAGGTCTGAACAATGTTTTTTCAATCCTTTCTCCTTTAAGGAACTTATTGAATTGCTGCTTTTTGGTCAACATGGTTTTAATCAATGAATAATTCTATTACACTATAAGTGTCAGATATTTTAAGCTAAGTTAAGCTTCTGGTAAAATACGAAACAAACATTTTACTCAGTTTTTACTCCAAGGTTCTAAAAGGACCCATTTAACAGTATTTGTGTATTGGCGCAAAGGGTAAGTCTCTTCAAAAGGTCTTAGACGCGATTTAAATAACTCTTGATTTCCTATTGGGAAACTACATTTACTGTCTCAGCTTGTACCGTTCATACTCCAGCATCACCGCATCAAAAAACATCCCGGCCATGAGATTGGCACCGCGCGGTGTGAAATGAATATAATCGGGTGTGGCCAGTGGTGGATCGGTCAGCACGAAATTTGGCATGGAGTTCTCTCCTCCCATCGCCCCGTACATATCCCAAAAAGCACAATCTGACTCGAGTGCCGCCTCCCGCAGGGCATCGCGCACTGGTTCGAGGGATTCCCAGGTTACGAAACGACCGTTCTCTTTTCTCGACATATCGGCCGGACCAATCACCACAATAGCGGCGTCCGGACAAAGCCGCTTCATGAACTTCAGCTCCCGCTTGAAAAACCGTTTATAGGATGCAGAATTTTTCATGTAGGGCACCACATTGCCACCAAACTGCATAATGATCATCCCCGGGTTCACAGCAGTAAACATCGTATCCATCAGCTCCCTGTCGAACCTGCTGAACTCAAGTCCGGAGCTCCCCCGCATCGCGATATTGTCGACCTGTACACCGCAGGCCGGATCAAAACCGATCCCGTAGATCCTTCCCCCCTCCTTTAACCCGAACTCCAGTTTCACTTTCCCGGGAGTAAAACCCGGCCACCATTTGAGCTCCTGGTAACCATCCCGGATATTTCTCACCGTATCGGTGATCGTATCATTGAAATGCACAACCACCATCCCGCTGTCGACATACGAATGAATAAACAGCTTCAGTGCACTGAATTGTGACGCCCTTTTCCCGGGATAAAAGGTAAACTCAAGGAATGGCAGACTCCCCTCCCGGGCCGGGGGCACTGCCGTAAAGCATGCCATCGCGCCATAACTGCTATGACCAAGGGAGGAATCGCGTCTCCCAAAGCCGGTGTACCTGGTCCAATCTCCAGAATAATTCTCCCTGAATACTGGATTCCCGGAATAGAGCGGTATGGCAGGGACCATTCCGCAACCTGATCCTCCAAATACCTTCTGGAACCGATACCTCAACAGGGCGGTCATCCTGTCATTCTCGATTTGTGAATCACCGTAATGAAGGATCCTGACCAGCTCTCCCCGTTCTTTGGCCTGTTGCGCAAGCTTGAAAAACCGCGCCAGGCTGACTGCAGCCCGACCGGATACCTCAAGTGGATGCACCCTGCCACGGATACTGTCGATCCTTGCCCTGACCAGTGAATCAGTGTGAGCTGCAAGCTTAGCACGTTCGGCTGCAGATAGTTTAATAGCATCCTTGCGGATCCCCACAGAATGATTCTGAACCGACGAATCCGCCGCCTGTGGTGCCATTCCCATTGCATCTTTAGCCAGACGATCCCCCTTAACTAAAAAACTGGCAGGCTCATGAAGAACTGTACCTGAACCATCAAACTCCCATTCCGGATCATCGGCCACATCTGCATTCCGGATCAGACTATCGGTATAGCCGGAAAATAATGAATCGGAAACAAACAGCTCAGAAGCAGTAACAAACCGCAGTTTAATCTCTTTACCCAACCTAACCCCTTCATCCGGAAAAACAAACGAGAGACCGAGTAGCAGTCCGCAAACCAAAAGAAAGAATATAAAAATCCTGAATGGTTTCATTTATATTAGATCTTTTTGATCCTGATCTTCTGTCCAGGCCGTATCCTGTGACTATTGGAGAGGCTGTTCCATCGGGAGATATCGGTATCGGTCACCCCCGGGAACTTTTTCGCGATATCCCAGAGTGTATCGCCCTGCTGCACGGTGTAGTTGATAAACTCCCCCTCCTCGCCGGCTCCTCCGGTCGCAACAGAGCCCTCGATGCCAGAGCCCGGACCACCTCCAGCCTGGTTCCCGTTTGCAGAAGAGACCGAAGCGGCTCCTGTTCCTGCCTGGACCGAAGTCGAACCTGATCCCGAAGCGGTCCCACCGGCAACTCGTCCTGCAAATACCTGCTTCTGGGTAAAGGTCATCGTATTTACATCCTTATACTTATCACCACTCCCCTTGGGCTTAAAAATAACCAGCTTCTGACCGCTTCTGATTACATCCCTCGAGATATTGTTCCAATACCTGATATCCGACAGCCGCACATCATACCAATCGGCTATAAACCCCAGGTTATCGCCCGACTTCACAGTATACAGGAGCTTGTCGTACTTGTCAGCCGGCAGATCAGCAGGTTGCAGGCTCGAGCGACTCACAGGCGATGCGAGCAACTTGTCGTTATTAAGATAGACCGAATCCTTATGCGCCATGATCGAATCCTGCAGGTCGATAAACGCACCGGTTTTCGACAGTGGCAG
>CAYSMO010000059.1:0-11849 GCA_964432125.1 uncultured Bacteroidaceae bacterium
AGGATACAGAAAATTTTGATCGCAGGGCAAAGGTGCTCGAAGAGCAGTTTAACAGGATCAAGGTAACAGATGAGCTCTATGCCGATGGCAGATTATCACTGGGTGAGAACATTGCGGATCTGGGCGGCGTAAATATTGCTTTGCAGGCACTGAGAAAAGCATGGAGTGTTACGGAACCAGAACCGGACACCGATGGATTCACTCCTGAACAACGCTTTTTTCTGTCATATGCCCATGTCTGGGCCAATAACATCCGTGAAAAGGAGATGATCAGGTTGACGAAGGAGGATGTTCATTCACTTGGAATCAACCGCGTAAATGGTCCGCTCCCCAATGTTGAAAGCTTTTTAAAAGCGTTTGACATCCGTGAGGGAGATAAAATGCACTTGCTTAAAGAACATCGGGCCTCAATCTGGTAACAACTCCAAAAGGCACTATTTAGTCTGTCTACTGAGTCGGAGTGGCTGGATCATAAAGTTCGAGAGCAAAGCGCGTAAAAATCTTAAGACGCAGTATACTAATGTATTCGAGGAATTAAGATTTTTACAGCAATGCAGCTATCGGACTTTATGGACAGACACTATTGGGAGTGGCGTTGTTCCAGGATTTTAACCACATCAGCCAGGTCAAAGCCTTTTTGAGTCAGCAATACCAGCATATGGTAGGTGAGGTCAGCTGCTTCATTCAGGAACAGTTCATCGTTGTTGTCTTTTGACTCTATCACAAGTTCTACGGCCTCCTCCCCTACCTTTTGGGCAATTTTATTGATGCCGGCATTAAAAAGTTTCGTGGTGTAGCTGTCCGCAGGGAGGTCCCGTTTACGTTGCGCAACCAGGTCCTGCAATTGTCTCAGAAAGGACAATCCGGATTCGTTAACCTCAGAGAAGCAAGTATCCGCCCCGGTATGACAAACAGGTCCAACAGGATCGGATTTTATAAGCAAGGTATCATTGTCACAGTCTTCTAATATTTCCTTAACATTCAAAAAATTACCACTCTCCTCCCCTTTTGTCCAAAGTCTGTTCTTCGTTCGGCTATAAAAGGTAACACGTCCCTCTTTTTTTGTCTTTTCATACGCCTCGCTATTCATAAAGCCAAGCATCAGTACCTTTAATGTTATCGCATCCTGAATTATGGCAGGGACCAATCCGTTCATCTTATCAAAATCTATCTTGCTCATCGTACATTGATATTGTGTGATCTTAAATACTTTTTCAATACAGGGATCGGTATCTCATTGTAGTGAAAAATGCTTGCTGCAAGAGCCGCATCGGCCTTGCCAACGCTGAAGGCGTCTACAAAATGTGACTCCCTGCCTGCTCCACCTGATGCTATCACCGGAATTGAAAGGTTTTCTGAAAGCTCCCTGAGAGCTTCACAGGCAAATCCGTTTTTGGTTCCGTCGTGATTCATGGAGGTAAACAATATCTCTCCTGCTCCGCGGTCTTGCACCTCCCTGGCCCAACTGAAGAGTTCCCTGTCAACAGGAATCCTTCCCCCGTTGATATAGACATTCCACTGCCCTCTTTCAAGTTTTGCATCAATTGCAACGATCACAAACTGGCTACCAAAAGCAGACGATATCTGGGTAATCAATTTAGGGTTTTTGATAGCAGCACTATTAATGGATACTTTATCAGCTCCTGCCGAAAGCAGTATATCAGCATCCCTTAATTCATTGATACCCCCTCCCACTGAAAACGGAATATTGAGATTTTCCGCGATTCTCTTTACCAGATCAGAGAATAGCTTTCTCTTCTCATGCGTAGCTGTGATGTCGAGGAAAACAAGCTCATCCGCACCATCCCTGGCATACTTGGCACCGAGCTCAACTGGGTCGCCAACATCTTTTATGTCAACAAAATTAATCCCTTTCACGGTCCTGCCGTCACGCACATCCAGACACGGAATAATTCTTTTTGCAAGCATATGTTTATCGTATAAATTGTTCCAGTTCAATGAGTGAAATCTTCCCTTCATAGATGGCCTTGCCGATAATCACCGCAGGAATCTTCAGCTCATCCAGTGATGCTATATCATCAATGGAAGAGACACCTCCGCTGGCAACAAGGTAGAGGTCAGGATATTGATCAAGTATCTTTTCGTATATTTTCTCAGATGTTCCCTGCAGCAGACCATCTTTGCTGACATCTGTACATATGGTCATTTGAATACCCCTTTTCACCCAGCTACCTATAAAGGGTATCAGCTCCTCTGTTGTAGCCTCAGCCCACCCTGAAACAGCGATCTTCCCGTCTTTGAAATCGCTTCCCAGAATGATTCGTTCCGGACCGTAGGTATTGATCCATCTTTCAAACAATTCGGGCTCCTTTACGGCGATACTGCCACCTGTGACCATCTCTGCCCCCGATTCAAGAACGATGCGAAGATCATCGTCACTTTTTATTCCTCCACCGGCATCAATTGTCAGCGAAGTTTTTGTTGCGATCTTCTCCAGAATCTTATAATTGATCACTTTTCCCTCCCGGGCACCATCGAGGTCCACCAGGTGAAGTCTTCTTATACCATGGTTTTCAAAACGCAAAGCCATCTCCAGGGGATCGCCATACTCAGTTTTCCGGGCATAATCGCCCTTGGTGAGCCTTACACACTTTCCGTTGATTATGTCGATGGCTGGTATAATATCGATCATAGTGCAATGAAGTTTTCAAGAATTTTTTGTCCTGTAAGTCCGCTCTTCTCAGGATGGAACTGAGTTGCGTAAAAGTTGTCTCTCTGCATGGAGGCGCTGAAGCTTCTGATATAGCTGCACTCAGCAGCAGTGTCTTTACCAACAGGCACATAATAGGAGTGAACAAAATACAGATATTCCCCCTCTTTAACTCCCCTGAAAAGGTCGCCCTTTGGATTCATCAGTTGGTTCCAACCCATATGCGGAACCTTCTCTTCGGGAGGAAATTTCAACACCTGTTCATTAAAGATGCCGATACAATTTGTATTTCCCTCTTCCGACCATTTACACATCAGTTGTTGCCCTAGACAGATGCCCAGCACAGGCTGTTTCAGCTCTTTAAGAAGCAAGTCAAGTCCATGTTCTGCAAGGTATTTCATAGTAGTGGCAGCCTCTCCCACACCGGGAAATATCACCTTGTCGGCCGATCTGATCTTGGCATGATCGTCCGTGATCACTGCCTGCACACCCATGCGTTGCAGGGCAAAATCGACCGACCTGATATTACCTGCGTTATATTTAATAATGACGATGTTCATAGGGCTATATTTCTTTTTCAGAGTGTTCCTTTTGTACTGGGAAGGCTGTTATTATATGGATCCAACGCTACTGCCCCGCGCAATGCTCTACTGAATGCCTTAAAAATTGCTTCGATTTTATGGTGCTCGTTTTCTCCTTCTGCCTTAATATTCAGATTGCTCCGGGATGTATCTGAGAATGATTTAAAGAAGTGAGAGAACAGCTCTGTTGGAACATCACCTATCTTCTCCCTGTTAAAGGTAGCATCCCAGACCAGCCAGGGCCTTCCCCCGAAATCGAGTGAGACTGCGGCCAGGGAGTCGTCCATTGGCAGGGTGAATCCATATCTGTTTATCCCCTTTTTGCTCCCCAATGCCTGTAGAAATGCTTCTCCCAGTGCCAGTCCTGTATCCTCCACTGTGTGATGCTCATCGACATGCAGATCGCCTTCAACCCTGATCTTAAGATCAAAATTACCATGTTTGGCGATCTGGTCCAGCATATGATCAAAAAAACCCAGGCCTGTAGAAATATCAGAAGTACCTGTTCCGTCCAGGGAAAGCTGAAGCTGAATATTCGTCTCTTTTGTCGAACGCATCACCCTGCCGGTTCGCATGGATGAGCGGATAAAGCTACTGATCTCATCCCAATTATCGGTAATCAGTGCACAATATTGTTCCATTCCGGTACGATTGATCTCTTCGGCCATTTTTGCACTTCCATAGAAGATACACCGGGTCCCCAGGTTTTTTGCAAGCTGAATATCCGTGAGCCTGTCGCCTATGACAAAACTATTTTCAAGATCATAATCGCCATTCATATATTTCGTTAACATTCCAGTTCCCGGTTTACGGTTAGGGGATTTCTCCTCTGGCTTAGATGGATCAATAAGTACTTCATCGAACACAACGCCTTCTTTTTCAAAAGCTTTTAAAATTTTTTCATGGGGTGGAACAAAGTCTGCTTCAGGGAATGCATTTGTTCCCATCCCATCCTGGTTCGAGACAATTACAAGGAGATAGTCTGTAAAATTACGGATTTTATATAGATTTCTAAATACGCCAGGACAAAACTCGAGTTTCTCGAGTGAATCCAATTGGTAATCAATCGGGGGTTCTACGACCAATGTTCCATCCCTGTCAATAAAAAGTACCTTTGGCCTCATTCGTATTTATTTAATTCTTCTTTAATTCTGCCTGTTCGTATTGCATAAGGGCTTCTGTAAGCTGTAAATTCTCTTCCCTGGTCCCCACCGTGATTCTTAAACAGCCTTCGCAAAGTGCGACATTCGACCTGTCTCTTATAATAATTCTATTTTCAACAAGATAGTTATAAACTTTTTTTGGTTCACTAACCTTTATAAGAATAAAATTGGCATCGGAGGGGTAAATATGTTTAATAAACTGGCATTTCTCGAGTTCTCGCTCGAGAACAACTCTCTCATTGAGAATTGCTTCTATCCATTGTTTAACTTTCTCCTCTTCATTCAATACTTCAATAGCCATATTTTGGGTAAGCATATTGACATTGTATGGATATTTTACCCGATCCATGAAACGAATCAGCGCAGGATCTCCAATGGCGATTCCCAGCCTGATCCCGGCAAGTCCCCAAGCCTTTGAAAAAGTTTGCAAAACAACAAGGTTAGAATGGGTGGATACACGATTTTTAAGGCTCTCTCTCTTGCTAAAATCAATATAGGCTTCATCAACCACAACGATAACTTCAAGCTGATCGGCCAGTTGTAGCATCTCTTCCGGATCAAATGAATTGGATGTTGGATTATTGGGCGAGCAGAGAAACAATAATTTAGTATGCTTATCACAGGCCGCTTTAAGCGACTTAGTGTCAAGACCGAAATCTTGCCCAAGGGAAATATTCCTTAATTCGACATTATTTATATCAGCACAAACCTTATACATCCCGTAGGTTGGATCTATAGAAACCACATTGTCAACACCCGGTTCACAGAAGATCCTGAATAGAATATCGATCGCTTCATCAGAACCATTCCCAACGAAAAGCTGATTGTCACTGATATTCTTTAGTTCTCCAATTTTTTTCTTCAATTCGACCTGGTGGGGATCGGGATACCTGTTGTAGGGATTGTTAAACGGATTTTCATTGGCATCCAAAAGCAGGGCACCGGATCCAGTATATTCATCCCGGGCAGATGAATATGGAACCAACTTGTTTACGTTTGGCCGTATAAGTTTGGTTATATCAGTTATCATCTCGGTTCATCCTTCATAATGGGTCTGCATTCGCCAATTATTCATTATACAGATAATTTAGATCCAGACTCAATTTGTTCCTTGGTTATTATTCCCCATTTTCTAACCTGATGCTCACTGCATTTTTATGTGCCTGCAGCTCTTCTGCTTCTGCCATGGTCATGACCGCATTGCTAATGTTGAAGAGGCCATACCTGCTTATCTCCTGAAAAGTCATTTTCTTCACAAAAGCATCCATATTCAATCCACTGTAGGCGTGAGCCCATCCATTTGTAGGCAAGGTATGGTTCGTGCCGGAGGCATAATCACCAGCACTTTCCGGCGTATAATTACCAAGAAAAATGCTACCTGCATTTATTATCTGCTCCGACAATTCGTTGTAATCGTCACAAGCTATGATCAGGTGTTCAGGGGCATAAGCATTTACTATATCGATCATATCCTGTTTACTGTCCATGAGTATCATTTTACAATTCAGCAGTGACTTTGCAGCAGTATCTTTTCGTGGCAGCTGCGTTAGCTGTTTTTCGATCTCAGCCTGTACCTCACTGATAATTTTTTCTTCGTTTGTGATCAGAATTACCTGGCTATCATCTCCATGTTCCGCCTGTGAAAGAAGGTCAGATGCGACATAGGCGGCATTTGCAGAGTTATCAGCCATAACAGCGAGTTCAGATGGTCCTGCAGGAAGATCAATGGCTACAGCATCCCTGCTTACCAGTTGCTTTGCGGCTGTAACATACTGATTTCCGGGACCAAATATTTTATTGACATGAGGGACACTTTCTGTACCGTAGGCCATGGCAGCAATGGCCTGCACTCCACCAAGACTAAAAACCTTTTCAATTCCAAGCAGATTAGCTATATAGAGGATCCCGGGATTTACCTTTCCGTTCTCACCGGGCGGTGTGCATAGCACAATCTCTTTGCAACCGGCGAGCTTTGCTGGCACCCCTAGCATAAGCACGGTTGAAAGAAGCGGTGCACTCCCACCCGGAATATACAAGCCAACCTTTTGAATAGGGATGGTCTTTTGCCAGCATCTGACACCGGGCGTCGTTTCTTCATAGATGTCATTCCCCAACTGTTTTGCGTGGAATTTTTTTATATTTCTTTTGGCCTCTTTGATGGCAGCCTTCAGTTCGTCAGACACCGCAAATTTTGCAGCGGCCAAATCATCGGGACTAACAGCAATATTTTGAATATCAATCTTATCAAACTTTTTTGTATATTTTCTCAATGCTTCATCCCCATTTGATTTAACATCAAAGATGATTTCCTGTACCGATTCATACAGATTGGCAATATCAAAAACGGGGCGTTCTAGTATTGACTTCCAGGTCGATTGTTCAGGATTTTTATATATTTTCATTTAAACTATTATTATTATCATACAATCATTTTTTCGATGGGAATTACCAAAATTCCCTGGGCACCAAGCGCTCTTAATTCTTCGATTATCTGCCAAAATTGACCTTCATTTAATACAGAATGTACAGAGCTCCAACCCGATTCAGCCAACGGCATTACGGTTGGACTTTTCATCCCGGGTATCAATGCAATAATCTCCTCCAGCTTATCATTGGGAGCATTTAAAAGGATATATTTATTGTTGGTGGCTGCACGAACACTCCGCATTCTAAACAGCAAGTCATCCAGAATTTCCCGTTTCTCCGTGGAAAGATCGTTCCGGCCAATAATCACCGCTTCTGATCTCATCACTACTTCAACCTCTTTTAAACCGTTACTGATTAACGTACTACCAGAGCTAACAATGTCGAATATGCCATCGGCAAGACCGATGCCCGGGGCAATCTCCACCGATCCGGAAATTTCATGAATTTCAGCAGTAATGCCTTTCTCGTCAAGATATTTTTTCAAGATGACGGGATAGGAGGTTGCAATTTTTCTTCCTTCAAAATACTGGAAATCACTATAGGCCTCCTGCTTGGGGATCGCGAGGGACATACGGCATTTTGAAAATCCGAGCCTTTCAACAACCCCAATATCCCTGCCCTTTTCGGCAAAAACGTTTTCACCCACAATCCCAATATCAGCCACCCGGTCAGTAACATATTGCGGAATATCGTCGTCACGCAGATATAGAATCTCTAAAGGAAAAGTAGATGAAAGTGAAATCAATTTTCTTTCACCGTTTGTAATGGATACTCCTGCTTCTTTGAGAATTGATACTGATTTTTCAGAAAGCCTGCCTGATTTTTGAATTGCAATTTTAAGTTTTTCCATATTTTTAAAACTAAAAAAGGCCTGCAGAACCTGCAAACCTCTATCTATTACTTTATGATGTTTACAATATTCTACCTGATCAAAACCTGCTGTTATGATGATGGGCCAAATGCATTATATGTAAATCGTAAACAATCATGTTTCTTTTTCGCAGTGCAATATTAACTAATAATTTCCACAAATCAAGGTTAAAATCATATTAAATTTCTATTAAATGTTGTCCTAAACTTAATAATTACTATCTCTAAAAGCAATTTAACAGACGGCTTCCTATAGAGTCTTTGCACGAACCGAGCCTGCGAGCTCGGCGCGAAGCCAAAACGCCAGCTACTGCGTTATTCTTGATTTTTAACCAATGTCTTTCAGCCTATATAGTGTGTCCATAAAGTCGGAGTGGACAGACACTATATATCCTTTATCAAAACATTGGAAGGGCTCTCACGCATTGCAGTAAGAAGGTGTTCATGGATCCGGGTGATTTTATCTACCTTCTCAGACTCGGCAACAACCAAATGATCTCCACCCAATTTTTCCAGTTTCGTATACAGCAAATCGACTGAAATCTTATTGATATCCATGGCTGGATGATACCTTCTC
The DNA here is from genome assembly GCA_964432125.1 of uncultured Bacteroidaceae bacterium. GTDB lineage: Bacteria > Bacteroidota > Bacteroidia > Bacteroidales > M55B112. Next base: position 8,290 of record CAYSMO010000059.1, read on the forward strand.
TCTTTTGCATTATAGGAGGCTAATTCGACAAGTATACCACATTCGACCAGCTCAAAAACAAGTTCATTCAGCAATCGCAGAGGAATACCAAGCTCATGGCTAAGCTGCTCATTGGTCCGTGGGGTTCCTCCCTCTTCAAAATTCTTAACCACATGCTGGGTGATCAGAAGAGAAAGTATTCTTTTGTTATCATGGTTCAGGGAAAGAGCATCCTCTTCATATTCATAACTCTCAATATTCTGATAGGCAAAACTGATTTCAGCACCCATCAGAACAATCAGCCAGGTTATCTGTAACCAGAGAAGAAACAGAGGTATTGCGGCAAAACTTCCATATAGTGTATTAAAGCGGGTTACACCGATTTGAAATTCAAAATATCCCCATTGCAACAGCATTGTTAAGCTACCAGCCACTATTCCGGCGATCAATGCATATTTGAATTTCACCTTGGTATTTGGCATTACAATATAAATGACGGTAAACAGAAGCCACATGGATGCAAAAGGCACCAGTTTGAGCAGAGGTAATATAAACTCGAAATTATTTGCCGCCTGGTTGATCTTAACGGTAAAGCTGCCTGATAAAGCGATGGCAAAGGGAGCAATGATCATCATTGCAAGATAATCAGAGAACTTTCTGACAGGAGTACGTGATTTTTTTACTTGCCAGATATCGTTAAAGGAGAGCTCAATATTATTCAGCACCTGGATAACTGACCAGAAAAGAATCACAAATCCAATACCTGCTACCAATCCTCCTTTTGTGTTATCGAGTAGATCCTCAACCATGCTTTTAATCCATGTCATCATCTGATCCTGATCCTGAAAACTGTTATCGATCACATCATTCATCCGGTCCTCAAATCCAAACCCCTTCGCGATACCAAAGGCCATGGCAAAGATCGGAATGATTGAAAGCATCGTAAAGTAGGTCAGCGAAGAGGCCCTTAGCGCTGCGCGATCTTCAAAGAATCCCTTGAAAGCAAACATGATAATTCTTATTTGCCGTATCAGAAAACCACGTCTGCCAGACTTTGATCTCATCTCAGGAGTCCAGATCTCAGTTTTGAAGAAGTGTCTTATTTTTTCTATCATCGGCCAAACTTCTAAATCGTTAAGCAAAGATATATTTTTTTTTAAGTTGATGGTCGACAGTTTACAGAATTGCTATCTTCGCAGGCTGAATTAAATCGAAAAGATAAATGGATATCAAAATATTGGATCTTATCGAAGGGGCCCGCAAAGCAACTGGTCTGACGGTAATTATTGATGTCTTCCGTGCCTTCTCTCTCGAATGTTATGCAATAGCAAATGGCGCTGATAAAATCATAGCTGTAGGCGATATTGCTGAGGCATATGAGATAAAAGAGAAACATCCTGAATATATCCTCATTGGAGAAAGGGAGGAAAAGATGCCTGTTGGATTTGACTTTGGAAATTCCCCTTCGCATATTATGAATGTTGACTTTACTGGTAGAACCATTGTTCATACCACCAGTTCCGGAACACAGGGGATGGTTAACGCAGTGAATGCCGAGGAGGTGATTACCGGTAGTTTTGTCAACGCAGGCGCGATCATACGCTATATTCAAAAAAAGATGCCAAAAAGCGTCTCCCTGGTTGGAATGGGATATGCCGGACAATACCAGGTTGAGGAAGATGCCGGGTGCGCTCAGTATATTGCCAATGAGCTGCTTGACAAGGATAACGATTTTAAAGGGATGGTAGATCTGATCGGGAAGACAAGTGGAAAAAGGTTTTTCTTGGAAGAGAATCAGCATTATGCGCCCAAAGAGGATTTTGACCTCTGCCTGAACATCAACCGGTTTAATTTTGTTCTTCAAAGAAATGTTGAAAACAATAAAATGGTTTTAAGAAAAATTGACATCTGATTATGGCTTCATTAAAAGAGAGATATAAAAAATGGAAATTGCGTAAATCGCACCAGAAAGCCGGAGACATATTCTTCTGGGTTCTGATTCTAATGCTTCTGATTCCCGGCCCCCGGAAATTCATTGCAACAGGGATGAATAAAGCACTTCTTCATATTCGCAGACCGTCGATGGTAGAGGATGTAAAAGCCATTCAGTTAACAGAAGCTGATTACAATTGGGATATCAGGGATATGGATGGTATTGGTCCCGATCCCGCTTCCCTTCAGGGAGAGGTTATCTTCCTTAACTTCTGGGGAACCTACTGCCCACCCTGCATCGCAGAAATGCCTGAAATTCAAAACTTATACGATGACTACGGGGACAGGGTCCGGTTTATACTTGTATCTGCAGAAGCTCCAGAAAAGGTGCAAGCGTTTTTTACGTCAAGGGATTATGATTTACCCGCATATTACGGGGGAAGAAATATGCCGGAACCTTTAACATTTCGCTCTATTCCAACCACTTTTGTCATATCCCGTGATGGAAAAATTATGATGAAGAAAGTTGGCGCAGCCGACTGGGACAGCAAAGCAATGAGAAAAATACTTGACCAGTTGCTTGTCAGGTAGTTTTGCTACATTACCCAACTATATCCTATCAATCGCCCATATACAGTGTATATATTTTTTTCTTAATTTAGCATTTCTTTTGTTACAGAAGGAAAACCGGCTGCCATCGGAGGAATGAAGGATGGCGATATAGTTACCATAGTTGATGGTAAACGCATAGGCAATGTACATGACTATATGGATCGGCTTTCAGAATTAAAAGAGGGACAGTCTGTTATAGTTGCCGTTAAACGTGATGGTGAAGAAATTGAATTAATTATACAATTATAAACATAGTAAGCACGATTTTTCAGCTAATTATACCTATGAAAGTAAAAATTCTGATCAAAAAAATTCTTTACTGGGCCCTTGCGTTTTTTATCACCGTCGGCGCTGCAGTTTATCAGCGGCTAACAGGTCCCACCCATCCTCTGGATATAAAATTTTCAGTTAGTGAAGAAACCTATAAGATTGCTTTACCCAGATCTTATGGTGAAGAAACAGACTGTCCTATAGAAATAACCCTTCCTGACCAATTTACAGGGGAGATTGTATATCGTCGCTTTCCCACCAATGAATCATGGGACACCATCAGGCTTCTCAGGGTTAACAAAAATCTGCTGGCTTTTCTGCCACAGCAATCACCGGCAGGCAAGCTGGAATACCACCTGAATCTGAGGGCAAATGGCACTGATATTGATCTTGGCCTGGAAGAAAATATTGTAATCAGGTTTAGAGGGTCTGTTCCTGTGTGGGTCTTGATGCCCCATGTTTTATTCTTGTTTTTAGCAATGTTATGGTCCAATGCAACCGGATTACTGGCTGCCGCTAATATCAAATCATACAGGAGAAATGGCTTAATCACTGTTATTCTTTTTGCAATCGGAGGACTTATCCTGGGGCCCATCGTTCAGAAATATGCATTCGGAGCCTATTGGACAGGATGGCCCCTGGGTGAGGACCTGACCGATAATAAAGTCCTTGTTTCTTTTATAATCTGGACCGTTGCTCTCGTTTTAAACCGAAAAAAGGAGAGAAGGTGGATGATTATGGCTGCGGCCATTGTTCTTTTTGTGATA
>CAYSMO010000060.1:0-11837 GCA_964432125.1 uncultured Bacteroidaceae bacterium
TACCTGGTTCAGGTTTACAGCCACAGGAATGATGTTCCTGTCACTTACAGCTTGTCCGAATGCTGTTCCTCCGATCAGAAGGGCAGCCAATAATACAGTTAGATTCTTTTTCATTTTTTCTAATTTTTAGTTATTACTTGGTTGTTGTTAAAAAAGATTATTTTTGTTTTTGTATCGCTACCAACTCAAATCCAATTCAAATCTAAAGAAAAAAATATGACTAATTTGACGAACTGCCTGAAATCAAGTGTAAAACAGGTGTTTTTACTTATAAGTATTCTTCTTTTTGCGGGAAATACGGTATTATCGCAGGACTTTGAAGTAGCACCGGTGCTGGTTTCTTTCGATGCCAATCCGGGTGAGATACAGAACAGAATCCTGACCGTCAGAAACCACAGCAACGAGCGGCAGAAATTTGTGATGAACCTGAACGACTATATTATCAACGATAATGGTGCGAAGCAGGGAGTGGAGGCCGGCAGCACGCCCCGTACCATGGCCGACTGGCTCACTATCAATCCCGCCTTTGTTGAGCTGAACCCCAATGAATCGGCTGAGATACAACTGAGTCTTGCTGTTCCCAGGAACGGATTTACCACCCGCTGGGGAATGATCCCGGTTGAACTGGCCAGGGAGCAATCGGCCTCGAATGTCGACAAACAGCTGGCCACCGGGGTGCTGCTGATCCCCCGGATCGTGGTGCTTATCAAGCAGAGTCCGCGATCCAACCAAAACTACAAGGGTACTGTCGGCGGACTTACCGAGGTCACCCAGGCAGGTGATGAATTCCGTAGTTTTGAGGCAACGATAATCAACCAGGGTGACAAAATACTGGATGCGAAGGTATTTCTCGCAGTTGCCAATATGGAAACCATGGAGGAGGAGCAGATGAAACCCACCAATGTCACCGTTTATCCCGATAATAGCAGAACAGTAAAACTCACCCTGAATACAAAACTCCAACCCGGCAGGTACGCCATCGCCTACCTGATGGATTATGGCCACCGCTCATCCATTGAAGGTTCACAAATGTTACTGGAGGTACAATGAGAATTCTCACAATTATACTGTTAACAGCATCGTTGCAGCTCTCTGCCCAAAAGAGTGCCACCTCCTTTTACCCCTCTACGGAACAGCCCAGGGAGTCGTTCGAATATCGAATCAAGGGTGGCGACACCCTTCGTCATGGCACATACCAATTCTTTTACCCCGACGGTACAATTTATCAGGAGGGACGATATAAAAGGGGACAGCTCCATGGGGAGTGGATCATCAACCATCCCTCGGGAGCCGTCAGGCAAACCCTACCCTACAAAAAGGGGGTGTTGAAAGGTACCCTGAAGGAGTATTCTCCGGAAGGCACCCTGCTCCGCGAGGCTGAATACAAAAATGATTTGCTGCATGGCGAGGTGACCATCTACCACGAAAACGGCACTGTTCTCGAAAGGTCAAATTACAAAGAGGGCACGGTTCATGGTACGGTAACTGCCTGGTTCGAAGATGGAAAACTACGCTTCAGGAAAGTGTATGAGAACGGCATCGAGCATGGAGATCAGATCATTTACCACGAAAACGGCAACATCAAAGAGGTATCAAAAAAGGTAAACGGAGTCTACCATGGTCTGTTCAAAGGGTATTACAAGGAGTATGAAGATGGTGCCATACAGAAGCGCTGCTACTATGATCATGGGGAACTCGATGGCGAATTCACCGGTTACTATCCAAGCGGCGCCATTATGACCCGCTGCACCTATGTCTCAGACTCCATTCCCGGACGCTTTCAACGGTTCTACGATGCGAAAGAAAAAGGAGTTGCAGGCACCGTGAGCGAAGAGGGAGGATACAGCAATTTCAAGAAAAGCGGGGTGTGGAACCTCTACTATCCCTCCGGAGAACTTTACACTACAGGTGAATACTCAGACGGAAAATTCAGCGGCAAATGGCTGGTTTACTATGAGAACGGAAATCTGAAGCAGGAGGGCCATTATAAGAACGGGGCCGCCGAAGGGGAATTCAGGTTGTACTACGAAACAGGAGAACTGAAGAACAAAGGCAAGTACCGGGATGACCAAAAAACCGGGAAATGGATCGCCTACTATGAAAGCGGAGACGTGATGACGATCATTGAATTCAGCAAAGGAGAACGTGATGGCAAAGCAGTTGGATTTGATAAAACGGGCAAACAGGTTGAAGAACGTTACTATGAAAATGAGGAAGATGAAAATGAAGATTAAGAGTAAAATCATCCTGCTCCTGCTTCCACTGTTGGTCGCAGCCTCATGCGATGAGCGGCCCGAAAACGTCTATACGAACATTGAAGGGGTGTACACCTGTAATGAGCGCTCGGCACATGACGGCATCAGGAATTTCCTGGTTGAAATTGACAAAGTACAAGCCGAGCAGAACCTCTATATTATCGACAATTTTCATAACCTGGGTGATAATCAATTTATCCGCGCTGAATTGGTTGGGGATACACTCTTTATAAACAACCAGATCATTGAGAATTTAACAGTAAACGGCAGAGGAGCTGTAAGCAGTGATTTCAAGCAGATCGAATTCACCTACATCACCTATGACCGCTTTGTAGAGCTGGACTACTATGCCACTTTCCAAAGAAACTAAACTGCCATTTTCTCAAGGAAAGAGACGCCGGTCATCGACGCTGAAAGTCGCCACAACTCCTGCTGCACATCCTTGCTCAGCTTCTTTTTGTTGGGATAGGTTCGTTCAGGATACCCCCTCATTCCACCCATTTTGCGGGGACCGTAATAAGCGCGGCAAGCAGCCTCAGGAGCAGTCGCTGCATACAAGGTGGGGAGCGCTCCCATTTCGGTACTCTGCGCCACCATTTTATTCAGGAGTCTGCCTGCCTTTACAAGAAAGTTACTGCCATTCATTTCAGGCCCTTTCTCAATCAGCTTAGAATCGGCATATCCGGGATGGGCCACAACCACCTTCATATCAATTCCCCGGGCCAAAACCCTGTCGGCCATCTCAAGGGTAAAATGAATGTTGGCCAGCTTGCTCATGCCATAAGCTTTCCATTTGTTGTAACGCTTCTCCCAATTGATATCATCAAACCTGATATTTCCCATATTGTGCGCCATGCTGGAGACGTTGACAACCCGCGATCCCCCGGTACTTTTTAATACACCGAAAAGCAGCCCGGTAAGGGCAAAATGACCCAGGTGGTTTACCCCAAACTGCATTTCAAAGCCATCGGCTGTTTCCCTGCGGGGAATCGCCATTAAGCCGGCGTTGTTAATAAGCAGATCCAGTTTTTTGTAATACGATTCAAATTCCGAAGCGAAATTCCTGACCGATGCCAGTTCCGCCAGGTCAAGCTGCATAACGTGCAGGTCTGCATCGGGGATTATTTTCAGCAGGGATGACCTGGCCTGGTCGCCTTTTTCAGTGTTCCTGCAGGCCATGATTACTTTACATCCCTTCTCTGCCAGCCCTTTTGTCGTATAATAACCCAGTCCGCTGTTAGCGCCGGTAACTATCGCAATCTTTCCATCCTGGCCGGGTATATCTCTATAACTCCATCGATCCATATTTATATGTTTTTTCCACAGCTAAACAAAAATCGAAAGAAAAAGTTGTCAAAAAAAAATTCAGATAGGGTATTTTGCTGTTTGTGCATCTTATAAGCAAGAAACAAATAATATCTACTCAGACAACAAAAATTTAATATCATGAAATTAATAAAGTTCTTTTCCATTATGCTTGCGATGTTCCTGACAGGAGCCATGCAAGTGCAAGCTGCCAGCACTTTTCCGAATGACGATGATGTTATCGACACCACAAATTTTATCGTATATACGGGAAAAGTTGTTGACGCCAGCAGTAATACATCCTTGCCCTTCGCCACCATTGAAAGTGAAGGCATGAACATTGCCACAGTAACCAATATCGAAGGCAATTTTACCCTGAAAGTACCCAGGAACCTATCGGTTAACACCATCAAGGTTTCTTATGTAGGGTATAAAAACAGAACTGAATTATTGCATAAATTCAGGAACCTTGAGAATAACATCATCCGGTTGGAGCCCACCGCCGTGAACCTACAGGAGGTGACTATCAGGGCTGAGGATGCTGAGGATCTGATCGATGAGGTACTTAAAAACATTCGAAACAATTACAGCACCGAAGACATGATGATGACAGCTTTCTACAGGGAAACAATACTTAAACGAAGGAATTATGTTTCAATCTCAGAGGCAGTCATCGATATCTATAAGGCCCCGTATGAAAATGACTTTAGATTCGACCAGGCAAGATTGATCCAGGGAAGAAAAAGTGCTGATGTTGAAAAGATGGATACGATCCTGTTTAAAGTTCAGGGCGGGCCTGTTACAACCTTGCTGCTGGATATTGTAAAAAATCCCTATATACTGCTGACTGATCAGTATAAAAAGGCGTATAACTTCTATGTTACAAGTGTAATATCTATCAACGACAGGCTGCATTACGTAGTTGCGTTCAACCAGAAATCACATGTAACTGCTCCTTTGTACAAAGGCAAACTATTTATTGACATGGACAGACTGGCGATTACTGAAACGGAATTTGAGCTGAACATAAATGACAAAATGGAGGTGGCAAGAATGCTAATACATAAAAAACCCATTGGGGTGAATGTGTTACCTGAAAGAGCAGCTTACAGGGCAAAATATACGATTGATGATGATTTAACCTGGTATTTCAGCTATGCACGCGCCGAAGTAATATTTGATGTTAAGTGGGACAGGAAGCTCTTTAAAACTTCCTATGTAACGATGTCGGAAATCGCTATAACAGACAGAAATGAGAAACCTGCAGAACGGATTCCATACAAGGAGAGGTATAAGAGATCACAGGTTCTTGAAGAATTGGTCTACACCTTTTTTGACCAGGACTTTTGGGGAGAGTATAATATTATTGAACCTGATCAGAGCATTGAATCCGCCATCAGGAGGCTGAACAAGAGGTTTCTCAGGAATGATACAACCGATTAGACAAAACCCTGAACTGTAAGTTATCCGAAAAAGAATAGTGCAGTGCTGCATGAAAAAATGTAAATTTGATCTTACAGAACGATTTCAGGCAGTATTGCCTTTGGAAATAACCAACAATGAATACCAGGGATAAGCGAAATTTGAGGAAGGTCCGAAATGGGGACGTAAAAGTATTTGAGGAGATTTTTCATCAATATTACCCCGGTATGTGTAGTTATGCTGATAGCCTGATAAAAAAATCAAATGTGGCAGAGGAGGTGGTACAGGATGTTTTTTACAATATATGGAAAAACAGGGCTGATCTGCATATAAAAAACAGTTTGCAAAGTTACCTGTACAGATCCGTTTTCAATAACTCAATGATGTATCTCAGAAAAGCAAAAAAAGAATTGACGCTGAATGAGCAATGGGCCGACAGTCAGTTCACGTCAAAAGAAAATCCATCAGAAGAGATGGATGCCCGGGAGCTCGATGCCGCTCTTTTACTTGCGCTGCAGGAGCTTCCGGAAAGAACCAGAGAGATTTTCAATCTGAGTCGCTTTGAAGGGTTAAAATATATGGAGATTGCAGACAAGTTATCAGTTTCAGTAAAAACAGTGGAGGCGAACATGGGTAAAGCATTGAGGGCACTGCGCCTTTCACTTGATGAATTCAGAAATACCGTCTGATCATGAGAACAACAAAAAAAGAGTGGAAAGAGATGGCAGGTTATCTGGCCGGAGAGATGGAGGATGAACAAGCCCGCAACTTTCTCTCCGGTATAAGTGAGAAACAACAATTAAAAAGCGAATACGAACTAATGAAGAGTACTTGGGATAGTTTTAATTCCAATCCGGCTGAGAAATACAAGGATACCGGCCAAGCCTGGCAAATCTTAAGCAGGCGATTGGAAAATGATAACCTGCTTGAAGATCATCAACCGGTGACCCGAATCAATTACAGTGGTTTTGCGCTCCGGATGGCTGCCATTGCGTTACTGATCTTATCCGTCGGTATTCCGGTATTGTATTACTCTATAAACCAGTCACAAGAAAGTAAGGAGTTCATTGAATATAGCTCACCGGAAGGAATCCTCACCGTTGATCTTCCTGATGGCAGCCGCGTATTCCTGAACGAAGGTGCAGATCTTCAGTACAATGAATCCCCCGAACAGATGCGCGAGGTTACATTAAAAGGTGAGGGATACTTCGATGTTGTAACAGACAAGAATCGCCCTTTCCTTGTCAATACAGGCAAGGTAACAGTAACCGTCCTTGGCACTTCATTCAATGTCAGGGAATCGGGCAACAGGTCTGTAGAGGTATTTGTGGAGTCCGGATCCGTCAAAATGGAATTGGAGGAGCAAAATCAGTCCATTATCCTGGGTCCTGGTGAGTTAGGAAAGGCAGATAATGAGCTGAAAATATCAAAATTGGATGACCTTAACTACCTGGCATGGAAAACCCTGGACTTTAAATTTATTGATCAGGACATTGATGATATTTTTCGTGTCCTGGAAAAAGCGTACCATGTAGAAGTAAGAACCGGGGAGATTAATCATACCGACATGAGACTTACCACCACCTACAGTAATCAATCGTTCGAAACCATCCTGAATACCATTTGCACAGCATTGGATATAACCTACGAAAAAGAGGGAAAAGTTTATATATTGCAACCAAATTGAAGGGACGATGATTAAAAGCATGAAAATGAGACCTACTGCTATCAAGCTGCTTGTAATTCTCCTTTTTGTGCCGTTAGCTCCTTCTCTCTCCCAAAATCTTGACAGCATAACCATATCCCTTCAATCCACCAACAAACCTCTTCATCAGGTGCTGGATGACCTCACTGAACAATGTGGCTATTATTTCACCTTTGATTCGAGGCTGATCGACAGCCGGCAGCCCATCTCCATTGAGTTGAAAGACATTTCGGTAAAGACAGCTATAGATACCCTTTTCCGGATTCCCGGGCTCTCCAGCAGAATCATCAACCGGAATATCGTTGTCTTTCCAGAAAAAACCAGTCAAACATTCATGAACAAAGATACGACCGAAAGAGGCCTTCAATTTTTAACGGTCACCGGGAATATCACCGACCAGAAATCGGGAAAGCCGCTTGCATTCGCAACCATCGCTGTAATGGATACCTATTACGGAACGATTTCAAATGAAGATGGAAGCTTCACCATTCAGTTGCCTGATTCACTCAAACAACCGATTCTGGTATCATCACATATCGGTTATAAAAACCACTATATCCCAATTAGTGTCGAATCCGATGAAGAGGTGGCGATTTTGATGAATAGAAGTCTAATCTCCCTCCAGGAGGTTATCATTCGCTACCAGAATCCGGAAAGCCTGCTTAGGGAGGCAATGAATCGCGTTCATCAGAATTACCTGGACAAGCCTTCCGGTATGCATGCGTATTACAGGGAGCGGGTCAATAAAGATAAAAAGACCATGGTATTCTCCGAGGCAGTTGTGGAGATTGCAAAGGCACCCTATACCGCTGGGCTGACTACAGAACGGTCAAGGATACTCAAAGGCAGGAAGTTCATAAATATCGAGCTGCAGGATACTGTGGTTTTTAAAATTAGCTCAGGCCTAAGTACGATGCTGCAGCTGGATATCGTCAAAAACCCACCAGACTTTCTTTTAGAAGATTTTATTTCAGCCTACAATCTTCATTTCTCAGATGTGGTATCATTCAAGGATAGGTTGGTCTTTGTTATTGCATTCAATCAAAAGGAGAACATCGATGAAACTCTCTTCAGGGGAAATCTGTATATCGACCGTGAAACGCTTGCTATCATTGCGGCAGATTTTGAATATGACCCTGCAAGACTGCGAAGCGAAGAGACCATGTTTGTAACTAAAAAAAGCAGAGGTGTAAAAATACGTCCGTATAGAGCTATGTACCATGTTGAATACAAACAGTCTGATAACCGTTATCATCTTTCACAGGTGCAGGGAGAAGTGATCTTCAGGGTTAGAAAAAGAAGACAGTGGATCGCATCAAAATATGAGATAAACCTGGAAATGGTTATTACCCATACCGAACCCGGTAATCCACCAAAGATCAGGTATTCAGAACAGCTTAAACCCTCCACGATCCTCGCTGAACAACAGTTTGAATATGACCCTGGGTTTTGGGGAAATTACAATACGATTAAACCCGAAGCAAGCCTGACAGAGGCGTTAAAGGAAATAGAAGAATCGATGCTGGAGATCAGTGTAACACAATAATTGAATCGCATGGTTTTAAACACTCTTGACTGGATCATTATCGCCCTGTTTTTTGTGGTATTGATAAGTATCGGATCCCTCACCTCCCGTGGTGCAGGAAAAAACACAGCCAGCTTCTTTCTCTCCGGTCGCAATATGCCCTGGTGGCTGCTGGGTGTCTCTATGGTTGCTACTACCTTCTCCGCCGATACTCCCAACCTGGTAACGGACATGGTACGTACCGGCGGGGTAGCATCCAACTGGCAGTGGTGGGCCTTCCTCCTCACCGGCATGCTCACGGTTTTCGTTTATGCCAAGCTGTGGAACAGGTCAAAGGTACTTACCGACAATGAATTCTACGAACTCCGCTATAACGGAAAAATGGCTGAATTCCTGCGTGGCTTCAGGGCCGTCTACCTCGGCATATTTTTCAACGTGATGGTCATCGCCAGTGTCTCTCTTGCATTTATCAAAATTGTAAGTGTGATGCTTGGAGTGAACCCGGCAATCGCTCTGATCGTTGCCGCTATAATCATTGTTTTTTACTCTGGCATGGGCGGACTCAAATCGATCATTTACACCGACCTGTTCCAGTTTTCCTTTGCTCTTTTTGGAGCGATCATCGCAGCGGTATTTGTCGCGAAATCACCGGAAGTAGGCGGGCTGAACGCGTTGATAGCCCACCCGGCCCTTGAAGGCAAGCTGCGGCTGGTGCCCGATATTAACAACACGGAGCTTTTTATCAGTATCTTCCTTATCCCCATCGCCGTGCAGTGGTGGGCGGCCTGGTACCCCGGTGCTGAACCCGGCGGCGGTGGATACGTCGTTCAGCGCATGCTTTCGGCGAAAAATGAAAAACATGCCGTTGGCGCCACCATGCTCTTTAACTTCTTTCACTATGCCATTCGTCCGTGGCCCTGGATCATTGTCGGACTGGCTTCTTTGATCGTCTTTCCGAACCTGGATTCACTCACAGTCGCCTTCCCCGATATTAATCCGCAATTTGTGAAACACGATCTCGCTTACCCGGCCATGCTGAAGACATTTTTGCCCGCAGGCTTGCTCGGAATGGTTGTTGCATCACTAATGGCCGCCTTTATGTCGACCGTGGCCTCGCAGATCAACTGGGCCTCATCCTATCTGGTCAACGATCTCTACGGCCGGTTTATCAAGCCCGATGCCACTGAAAAGCAGCGGGTTCTGTTCGGACGGTTGTCTACAGTACTGCTAATGACATTGTCGGTTTTGCTTGCTCTCTCCCTGCAAAATGCGCTACAGGTATTCCGGTACCTGCTCATGATCGGCGCTGGAACCGGATTGCTGTACATTCTTCGCTGGTTCTGGTGGCGAATCAATGCCTGGTCGGAAATGGTCGCCATGATCGCTGCATTCACATTTTCTATCACCTTTATCCTGTTGGAAAACTTTGGCCTGCAAGAGTTTGGAGATGAAAGGATAACTATCGCAGGAATTGAGACAACCATGGGGATGTGGAACATCTTTAAATTTCTCTCCATCGTAGGGCTCACAACAATTACATGGGTCGCCACATCCCTGTTAACCAATCCGGTGGATGACGCGGTACTACGCAGTTTTTATACAAAGATCAAACCGGGCGGTCCGGGATGGAAGAAGGTGTTGAATAAAGCGCATAGCGAAGGGGTGGAACTTGTTAAGGAGAAGGATCTGAAGTGGGATGTTCCAACAGGAATACTTGCAATGATCCTGGGGGCTATTGCCATCTACAGTGTGCTTTTTACAATTGGAATGTTCCTGTATGGGGATATTCATTTGGGATTCATCTTCACCGGACTAAGTATAACCGCTACATTTGGCATGATCTGGTTCTGGAAAAAACTGAGAACAGAATAGTGGATAACACAGCTTTTACGATTATCTTTGCTACATGCCACAAGAAACTGTAAAGAAAAATTTTCCCTTTTTTGAATCAGAACTGAGAGATGCAATCGCCCAGCATGGCATTCTTAAATCGATCCCTGAAGGAAACACCCTTATCGAAGAGGACCAGTATATCAAGTCGTTCCCGATTGTCCTTGAAGGACTGATCAGGGTGACAAGAATGGATGAGGATGGCAATGAACTGCTGCTCTATTATTTAAAGCACGGTGAGGTGTGTACCGTTTCACTCAGTTGCTGTGTCGACCGGACCAAAAGTATGGTAAAGGCCGTTGCCGAAGAGAACACCACTGTAATTGCACTTCCTGTTGAGCTGCTCGACAGCTGGATAACGAAGTATCAGACCTGGAAGGAATTTGTGATGATCTCCATGAGAAAAAGATTTGACGACCTGCTGCAAACCCTCGACAGCATTGCATTTATGAAGATGGACGAACGGCTCGAACGCTTCTTTACCGACCGTTTCAAGAATACGAAATCCACCGAATTCTCAGGGTCACACCAGGATATCGCCTCTTCACTCAGCACCTCCAGGGAGGTAATCTCCCGCCTTCTAAAACAGATGGAACGCAAGGGCATGATCAAAATGGGACGAAACCGGATCGACTATTCCCCTTTGTGTAACTAAGTTTACTTGACTCACCATTATCAAAATCTTGAAGTTTCGGCTACTAAAAAGCCGCTCGAATAAACAGCTTTTTTAGGCCTGCATCAGCCATGCCTCACCATCATTGCTATGCCAAAACAGAGGACTTCTTTCAATACCAGCAGGCCCGATGTCAATTTTATTTTACCTTTGCAAAAAAATCATCAATTGATTGAAATTGGAAAATATAACGACCTGCAGATCCTCCGGGAAACAAGCGTTGGTCTCTTCCTGGGAGCTGAAGATGGAGAGGATGTATTGCTGCCCATCAGATACTGCCCGAATAATTATGAGATTGGCGACACGATCAGGGTGTTCGTTTATCCTGATAACGAAGGCAGAAAAGTAGCAACCAACCTCATACCAAAAGTATTGTTAAATGAGTTTGCATTTTTACAGGTGAAGGCCATAGAGACCGCAGGGGCATTTATGGACTGGGGACTCGATAAGGACCTGCTGGTGCCTTTCAGGGAACAGCGGCAACGCATGGAAAAGGGAAGGTGGTATGTGGTATATCTGTATGTTGATGATAAAACAGGCAGACTGGTGGGGACCAATAAAATCGAACAAAGGCTTCAAAATGAACAGCTGAAGGTCACAGAGGACGACGAAGTTGAACTACTCATCATGCAGAAAACAGATCTCGGTTATTCTGCCATCATCAATCATGAACATAAGGGACTAATTTATGAAAATGAGATCTTCGGAGAGATCCATGTTGGCCAGAAAGTCGATGGCTATATAAAAGCCATCCGCGAAGACAACAAAATTGACCTCTCCCTTCAACCCATTGGTTACCAAAACGCTATCGACCCACATTATGATCTTCTTACCAGAAAGCTGATGGAAAACAATGGTTTTCTGTCACTGAACGATAAAAGCACCCCCGAACTGATTTATGAAACACTCGGGATAAGCAAAAAAGCCTTCAAAAAAACCATCGGTGCCTTGTATAAACAGAGAGCCATTGAAATCACCCCTGAAGGAATCCAATTGATCCCGTCAGCAGAGATTTAGCTAGTGCCTGTCCATAAAGTCCGATAGCTGCATTGCTGCAAAAAT
>CAYSMO010000061.1:0-11723 GCA_964432125.1 uncultured Bacteroidaceae bacterium
AAAGAAGCCATCGGCAGGGAATGGGCCGAAAACAAGGGTATTATGTTTCTTTGCCTCATTCATGGCAGGGATGATCACCTCCTGCTCTTCGCTGCCAATAAGACCTTCGTCGCCTGCATGTGGATTAAGTCCTACAACGGCAATTTTTGGCTTTCTGATATTAAAATCTTTCTGCAAAGAGAGGTTGAGTAGTCTGATTTTAGAGAGAACCCTCTCTTTGGTGATGTAGGAGGAGAGTTGAGAAATGGGGATATGGCCTGCAACGACACCGACTTTCATGTACTCGCTGACCATAAGCATCAGCACATCATCCACACCGAAAACATCCATGAGGTATTCGGTATGTCCGCTGTAACTGAACTGGTCGCTTTGGATATTCTGTTTATTGATCGGGCCGGTTACCAGGGCATCGATAGCCTCATTCTTCAGGTCGCTAACGGCGCTTTTCAGGGCAAGGTATGATGATGAGCCGGCTTGTGGTGTCGATTTGCCGAGTTCAACCCTGATTTCGTCGTCAATGCAGTTAATAATATTTATCCTGTTATTGCCGGCCTCTGCAACATGTCGGATGCTGTTCATGTTAAGCTCTTCCATGCCGATCGCTTTCTTGTGGTAGGCAGCTACCTTGGGGGAGCCGTAGATGACAGGTGTGCATATATCCAGCAAACGAACATCTTCCAAAGACTTAATAATTACTTCGTAGCTTATTCCGTTAATATCCCCATGGGATATGCCAATGGTTAATTTTTTGCTCATAAGGTTGTTTAAGAGGTTAGTCGTTTAAAATAATCAAAGAGCAACCGTACCCCAACTCCACTGCCTCCCCTGCCACGGTAGAAATCGTCGGTTTTATTGAAAGCCGGTCCGGCAATATCCAGATGAATGTATGGATAATCGGTGAATTTTTCCAGGAATTTACCTGCAGTAATTGCTCCGGCATATTTGCCACCAATATTTTTCTGGTCAGCAATGTCTGATTTCAGCAGTTCGGAGAAATCGTCCCAGAAGGGAAATTCCGCGATACGTTCAAAGGTTAAAAAGCCAGACTCTTTCAATTCAGCCATCTTCTCTTCACCGGCATTTCCCATTCCCACGATGGCAAAGTTACCAACGGCTGCATGTGCTGCACCAGTGAGGGTGGAGAGTTCGATAACCAGCTCAGGGTTATATTGTTTTGCGTAGCTCAGCGCATCGGCAAGGATCATCCTGCCTTCTGCATCTGTATTCAGCACCTCGACGGTACTTCCGTCATACATTTTCACGACATCGCCGGGCACATATGCATTGCCATCCGGCCGGTTGTCGGTAGCAGGAATAAGTCCGATCACATGAACAGGGAGGCCTGCTTTCGCGATAGCGTGAAATGCTCCGGCGACAGCAGCAGCTCCGCTCATATCACATTTCATATAGTCCATCGAATCGGGTGTCGGCTTGAGGCTCAGTCCGCCGGTATCGTACACCACACCTTTCCCCACCAGTACGTAAGGTTTATCATTTACCGGGTTTTCGGGCTTCCATTCCAGGATGGAAAAGGTAGGAGGGTCGACACTGCCCTTATTTACTGCAAGTATACCTCCCATGCGAAGCGATTCGATCTTCTTCTTATTGAATACTTCAACAGTGAAGCCGGCCTCCTTGCCTTTGCCGGTAATCTCTTCAGCAAGCTTTTCTGCTGTTAGGTACGACAACGGTTCATTGACCAGGTCGCGCGAAAATACCGTACCTTCAAGAACGGCGTTCAGCAGTACAATATCCTGATCGGTGATTTGATCGCAAACAACCTGAGCGTGCTTTATGGTAAACTGATTGTTATCCTTTTTTGTGAAGTACTTGTTGAACTGGTAATTGGTGAGGCAGAGGCCCTCTAGATAGGCGATCATTTCGCCGGGAGATACGCCTCCATTGATTATTTCAATCTGGTCTGCGTCGTAATCTTTGAGCAGCTTGTATGCGGCATTTGCCGCTTTGCGCGCGTTCTCAAGATCGAGGTGATATGCCTTGTCGCTTCGTTTCAGTAGCTGGATAAAGGTGGTGACCGGGCCGTCGTGGACCACTGTAATCTCCTTCTTTGCGGCGACACGGTTACTTATGAAATCATGTTTTGTTTTGTCGGTTATATGATTGGTGAAATCGGCCTCCTGGTTACCAATGATCATTCTGAAATTCGACACTTCTCCCTGTTTTACTTTAACTATTTGCATATGATTTTTACTGTTTATGCTACAAAGATATAATATTTCAGGCGACTCACCCTCTCCTGAAGATATCGGGCAGTCTTTCTATCTGACCGATGCTTTGACCGTTCTCGACAACGGGTGCAGTTTAATATCATGGTTTTCCGGGCAGGGCGAGCATAACTGACGTTCCCTTGCCAGGTTTGCTTTTTATCCGAAGTGTTCCATTGTTGATCTTTATCAGGTCCTTTACCACCAGCAGTCCCAGTCCCGTTCCCCGTTCCCCGGAGGTTCCTCTCGTTGGTTCTATTCTTTCGGAAAGAATTTTTTCAATTTGATTTTCATTCATACCTACTCCGGTGTCGGCTACTTCGATAATAACCTGATCCTCTTTTTCTTCGCACCTGATAGTTACGGTACCATTTTCAGGTGTAAATTTGAGTGCATTTGTGATTATATTCCGGAGTGAGATCTTGAGCAGGGAGACATCGGCATATGCGATGAGATCGCGGTTAATATGCAGCTCCAGGTTGATTTTCTTGTCTTTGGCAACAATGTCAGTTAGTTTCATCAGATCGGAAACCACCTCAGCAACAGATACAATATCGGGTTGGTACTGTATATTTTTCTCCTGCTTCATGCCCCAGTGCAGCATGTTATCTATCAGATCGACTGAAGCAGTGGATATTTTCTGTAGTTCATGGATGATGCGAGCATCTTCATTGGCACCATATTTTTTCAGCATCAGGTCAGAATACTGTGCAAGCGTTGCAACAGGACTCTTCAGGTCATGCGCAATAATAGAATACATTTTGTTTTTTATTTCCAGTGCATTTCGGAGTTCATCATTTGTTTTAGTAAGCTCGTCGGTTCTTTTTGTAATAATAGCTTCCAGGTTGCGGTTCACATGTTGAAGTTCTTCGTGCATAACACTCTTTTCCCTGTAGTTTTTGATCCATTCGGTAATAAGAATCAGTACCTGAACTGCAACGAGCACAATAAAGGTGAAGGATAACATGTACTCGTTATTAAAGGGACTGATTGATTGAGATACGAGCACATCGTTTATTGATGCGAGAAGAACCAACAAAAGTGATACAAAAATGGATGTATCACGTATCTTTCTATTCAGCATGTTTCTGAAACTGAGGTAAAGATAGTAAAAGAGAAAAACCGGAAGGAGACAAAATAGAACAAAGACCAGGTAGCCGGAGAAGGTGGGCATGGTAAAAATCACAACCATAATAAGGAGAAGGAACAGGCCTGCATTTATTTTTACAATTTTACCCATGATTTTCGATGGATAAAACCCATTCAGGTATAGTACGCCAAAAGCGAAAGCCAGAAAGGTTCCGATATATTCAAGTCTCACGGTCCATATCCACGACTGTTCGAGGAGGTAAGCAGAGGGGTAGAGACCGGTATTAAGTAGTCTGAGAAGTATACCCAGTGTGGATATTGAGAAGTAGAGAAATGAGCGGTTTTCTCGTTCAAGAATAAAGAAGACCAGAAATAGCAAAAATGCTCCTAAGAGTATACCTGTAAAGGCATAGGAAATCATTCTTTTGATCTCATTCTGTTTCAGCACAACCTCTTTTTTGCCAAGTTGCATGTCCATCCAGAAGCCTCCCCGGCGGTGGAAAAAATTGGAAACATGAACAACAATTTCCAGGGTATCCCGGCTGTTGTTAAAGCTGTAAATGCGTGGTAAATAGCCTGGTTCGGACTGTGCGTGCGAGGTGCCGACTTTCCCGTTACCACAAATGTATTCCCCATTGAGAAAAAGATCGTATGAACTATCAAATATGGGAATTTTAAGGCTGAGCGAGTCAGGCATCTCGGAGGGCAGGATTACTTTCAGCCTGTATGTGCCATAACCAAGGCGCGAAATATCATCCACCTCTTCCTTGTAACTATTCCAGTAGGCGGGTACTTTTCCATAGATGTCGGGTTTATTCTGTTCTTCGAACCGACCAGGGGGGATCAGTTTTCTCCAGTAAAATTCCCATTCGCCTGCCAGAGAAATGATTTCCTTTGAATGCTCCAGTTGACGCAGGTCCAGGATGCCCTGCTCTGCTACCGGTGTTGCAGAATTTACATAAACGGGCAGACCCATTAGAATTACCAATAATATGGGGACAGCAAACCTAATCATTCATTCATGCTGTGTTATTTTAATGGGGGTGAAGTTAACTAAAAACTGTCAAAATTATTTATATCTTTGGATTCAGTTGGCCGCGTTGCTGTTTTATATTATCACGGGTATTGAATCCTTGTCAATTAGAAATCAATAAAAGTATTTTATGAAAAAGTATAAATCTGTAGTTGTTTGTTTATTGGCAATTGGTTTGTTTTATAGTTTTAATGGTAGTGTTATGGCCGGAGAAGGGGAAGAAGGACAGCCGTTGAATGGGAAAAGGGTGTTGTTTGTTTTTGGAGGCTGGGATGGTCATGAACCCGGGAAATGCAGGGATATTTTTGTTCCGTGGATGGAGTCGGAGGGAGCTGAGGTTTTTGTTTCCGATTCACTTGGAATATATACCGACGAGACATTTATGGCTTCATTGGATCTGGTTGTACAGATTTGGACCATGGGAAAGATTTCCAGGGAGCAGGAGGCTGGATTGCTGAAGGCAGTTAAAGAGGGTGCGGGTATTGCCGGATGGCACGGCGGACTTGGCGATTCGTTTCGCAACAATGTAAAGTACCAGTTTATGGTCGGCGGACAGTGGGTGGCACATCCTGGTGGGGTGATTGATTACACCGTGGACGTTACTGACATAAAGGATGAAATCACAAGGGGAATCAGCTCCTTTGCAATGCATTCAGAGCAGTATTATATGCATGTTGATCCTAATGTAAAGGTGCTTGCCACAACCACCTTCACAGGGGAGCATGCCTATTGGATCGAGGGTGCCGTGATGCCGGTTGTCTGGAAGAAGACATACGGAAAGGGAAGGGTGTTTTATAATTCACTTGGACATGTGGCATCCGATTTTGATGTTCCGGAAGCGTTGGAAATCATGAAGCGAGGCATCAGATGGGCATCTGAGAGTAAGTATGCCCGGAAGGAGCCCTGGATGAGTCCTGTCTATTGATTTATTTCAGTGGTTTTCTGATTATCTGCTCGCTGACTTCAGGAATTTTATTTTCTTCCGACAAAGTTTTTATTGGTCTGAATTGACATTCTCTGTTCAATTCCCTACCTTGCAATTAAGAGTACCAATAAAAGACCCTGAATTTTAATCACCAGCATTAAATCTATTTATTATGAGAATTCCCGGAATTATTATCGTGTCACTTTCTGTTATTTTGTTGGCTTCCTGCGGAAACACTGTTGATGTTGAAGCAGAAAAGCAGGCTATCATTGATGTGATCAATGCTGAGACAGATGCTTACCTGGCATTTGACTTAGAAAAGGTAAAGAGTTTTTATGTTCATGACAGCCTTAACTTCCGGTTGACTACAGGTGCTGATGATCATGTTTTCCTTGAGGGTTGGGATGAGATTGAATTGTTCTTCAGGGATGAATTGATTGATGGCAACCCTCATTCCCCTGCGGATACACACATAAATGTATCGAAGGATAATTACAGAATCAAGGTCTATGAGCATTCCGCATATGTTTTATGTTCAGAGAATTGGACATATACATTGTCCGAAAGGGTCATTGAAATCAATAGCTTGCAGGTCAGGTTCATGGAAAAGGTGGATGGTGAATGGAAGATTGCTTTTCTATCATTTATCGGTACTTCAGGCTATGAGGAGGAAGAGGAGCTGGAAGAACTTGGGTTCGGGTATAACAGGGTATTATAATCCCTGATCACTTGATGATTTTCACCTTTTTTGGTTCACTTTGCCAAAGGCCGTGGTTGGTACATGTGGCCATGGCGCTCAGATTCAGGCTCACGGGACCAGGAACAATGTAGAAATCGACCTCAACAAATCCGGGATTGTTGCCGAGCATTCCCGGTGTGAAGTGTGCTTCTGCAAGGAACGTTTCCCTGTTCCACAGTTGTACATAACTGATGAAATGATCGGGCTTATCAGGATGGGAATACTCGGTCCCCATTCTCACCTTCACCTTTAGCTTTTCTCCTTCACGGGCAGTGTCACTGCACTGTATTACAGGTGTGTGCCGGTCAAAGTAATCTTTCCGAACCTCTTTCTCCCCGGAAGAAATATCAACGGCTTTAAAAACCCTGGGCATGATTCATTTTTTTAGTTGTTGGGGTTAAAAATAGCCAAATAGCAGAAATAATACCAAATTCTAATCAAAAACATTTGAAGATGTTGATATTAAATTGTAAAGGAGATGTGAAGTGGAATTGCTGTGTAAATGGAAATAATTGCTAAAGACAGTCCGATTCATTAATTTTGAGGATTGTTTCAACTAATTAAATTTTGTACCATGAAGATTATCAGTTATCTTTCTCCTATTCTATTGCTCATTGCATTCCTGAGCGGCTGCGGAACGGTTGTTGAACAGCAGCAGCCCAACATTTTGTTTATTATGTCGGACGACCATGCCTACCAGGCGATCAGCGCCTATAGCGATCATCTAATGGAGACTCCTAATATAGACAGGATCGCCCGGGAAGGGATGTTGTTTACAAATGCCTGTGTAACGAATTCGATCTGCGGCCCATCGCGGGCTGTGATTCTTACAGGAAAACATTCTCATATCAATGGAAAGATTGACAATCATGCCCCTTTTGACACAACGAATATTACTTTTCCCCGGATATTGCAGCAAAACGGTTACCAGACAGCCCTGTTTGGTAAACTCCATTTTGGAAACAGTCCAAAGGGATTCGACCAGTTTAAAATCCTTCCCGGACAGGGTACTTACTATAACCCTGATTTTATTACCAAATATGATGGAAGGATCAATATCGAGGGATATACATCCGACATTATTACCGATATGACCATCGACTGGTTCGAAAATGAGATGGAGCAGGGCAAGCCTTTTCTGATGATGTACCTGCATAAGGCGCCCCACAGGGCGTGGCTGCCTGCCGAGCGACACTACAAGGAATTTCTCAACAAGACTTTTCCTGAGCCTGCCACACTGTTCGATGATTATGAAGGCCGGGGGACCGCTGCAAAAGAGGCTGAGATGAATTTGCTGGAGCATATGAACTGGGCGGGCGATTCAAAGATCCCGCCGGATGTGATGGATGAATTGGGTATTGAGGAGACCTGGGGCTGGGATAAGGAAGCTTACAAAAGCAAAGTGGGCCGTCAGAATGAAGAGCAACGTGCTGCCTGGGATGCAGCGTATGAGCTAATGATCGAGGAGTTCAGGAAGAATTATCCGGAGATGTCAGAAGAGGATCTGATGCGCTGGCGTTACCAGCGTTACATGCAGGATTACCTGGGATCGATTGCTGCAGTTGACGAGGGTGTTGGAAGGGTACTGGATTATCTGGAGGAGAATGGACTGGCTGAGAATACGGTTGTTGTGTACACGTCCGATCAGGGGTTTTACCTGGGGGAGCATGGGTGGTTCGACAAGCGGTTTATCTATGATGAGTCGTTCAAGACACCGCTGTTGATTAAGTGGCCTGGCGTGATTGAGCCCGGAACAGTAAGCGAAGAGATGGTGCAGAACCTTGATTTCGCGCAGACCTTTCTGGAAATCGCGGGTATTGAATCACCGGATGATATGCAGGGAGAGAGCCTTGTGCCTTTGTTGAAGGGAGATGTCTTGTCGTGGACCCGAGACGCGGTTTATTACCACTATTATGAATATCCGAGTGTTCACATGGTAAAACGCCATTACGGGGTGGTAACTGAAGATTACAAATTAGTGCATTTCTATTATGATGTGGATGAATGGGAACTATATGATCGCAAGAATGATCCCCTGGAGATGAATAATGTATATGATGATGTTGCCTATGCTTCAATTCAGAGGGATATGCATGCAAAACTTACTGCCTTGCGGACGCAATATAATGATTCTGAAGAGTTGGATCAGAAATATATTGAGATATATAAGAACAAGAACAGGAACAGGTAGATTATATAATGAATTTGGCCTGAATCACCTTGTAGTTCGTCTGTTTGATCCAATTTCAGATCACTTTCGCCATAAAAAAGTCATTAAAAACCAAACAGATGCAAAAATGCAGTTAAAAAGAATTACCTTTGCAGGAATTATTTGGTAAAAATGGTGTTTAGGGCTAAATGATCTTTTTTTGGGGATCAGGTTCACTTCGCCTTTTTTGAAATGCCAAAATAGAATTTTAACAATAAACAGTAGTAAAAATGGAAAACGGAAAATTAAAATGGTATGATGATGTAAAAGGATTTGGCTTCATCGAAACTTCGAGTGGGAAAGACATTTTTGTTCACAGAACAGGGTTAGCCGACTCGCATTCAGATCTTCAGCCCGACCAGGCAGTTGAGTTTGATATTAAAGAGGGAGAAAAGGGGCTATTCGCGGTTAATGTAAGAGCCATTGACTAATCTTTTTTTTGCGGGAGTGAATCAGATTAAATGCAGACTGTAAATAATAAATAATTAATGGGTAGATCACAAGAATCATTCAATAAAAAGGACGTCAGAAAGAAAAAAGAGAAGAAACGGAAAGACAAGATGGCCAAAAAACTGGCCCGTAAAGATTCAGACAATAAGGGTGGCCTTGATGATATGATTGCCTATGTGGATGAATTTGGTAATATTACCTCGAAGCCACAGGACCCGTCAGATAAAGAAGAAACCAAAGCTGAGGATATAGAGGTAAGCATACCCAAAAGTGATGGAACATCACGGAGTAAAGTAAGAACGGGTATTGTAACCAATTTTTATGATTCTAAGGGCTTCGGATTTATCAGGGATGCAGATACCAGGGAGAGCATCTTTGTACATATCAATAATACCCAGGAGGATATTGTCGAGGGCAACAAGGTTAGCTTTGAGACTGAAAAGGGTCAAAAAGGCCTGGCGGCCATCAATGTAAAAGTGATACGATAAAGAGTTTCAGAGAGCCAGCTATTTCAAAAGGGAAGCGTCTTTTTAAAAGATGCTTATCTGTTTTGAGAATCCCGAAAAATCTGTTATATTTGCAGTCGCAAAAAGAAAAAATGAACGTTTCGATACCGGTGATAAGCCGGAATTCATGTCGGAGCTTAACATTATAGATATTGCGGGGTGGAGCAGTTGGTAGCTCGTTGGGCTCATAACCCAAAGGTCACAGGTTCAAGTCCTGTCCCCGCTACTAGAAAAAAGGCCGTATAAGCTGTATAACAACAGTTTAACGGCTTTTTTTATGGGTGCGTCACCCAAGATGCTTGCTTCAGGGTATGCGGTTCATGCGGCAAATTTGTATTCCATGTTTCAGATTTGCACGTTTTTTTGCATCTTTGTTGCGGACAACAATTTTTTCTGTATTTTATTTACCAACTTAACACAACTACAATGATACGTTTGGCATTCAAATTTCTGTTTCTATCCCTGTTTATCCTCTCCTCTTGTAGTGAGAAAACCCTTGAACCGCCCAACATATTGTGGCTAACCAGCGAAGATAATAACATTGACTGGGTAGGATGTTACGGGAACAAATATGCTGATACTCCCAACCTTGATGCGCTCGCAGAAAGTGGCTTCCGCTACACCCATTGCTATGCCAATGCGCCGGTATGTGCGCCTTCCCGCAGTACATGGATCACCGGCATGTATGCCATCTCGAACGGAACCCACCCTATGCGTTCCCGCAATGAAATACCTCACAATATCATCAAATATTATCCTGACCACTTCAAGGCTGCCGGCTACTACGTAAGCAATGGCATCAAGACCGATTATAATATTGGCGGAAGGCCTGACAAGGATTGTTGGGATGATATGGATCAGCATGGCGATGGAAAACGCATTACGAACTGGGATGCCTTGAGGGAGAACCAGCCATTCTTTAAGGTCATCAATTTCCCTGAATCGCACGAGAGTCGTGCACAAGGTGATGTGGAGAATACCATTCACGACCCCGATAGTACCGATCTTCATGATTTTCATCCCGACCTGCCCGATGTGAGGAAAAACTATGCCAAGTATCACGATGCAGTAAAGCGTATGGATACCAACGTCGGAGACGCTCTGGCCATGCTTGAGGAGCTGGGACTTGCCGAAAATACCATCGTGATCTACAGTTCAGACCACGGAGGGGTGCTGCCACGATCCAAGCGTTACCTGCACGCCACCGGTATTCACTCACCCCTCATTGTGCGCATCCCGGAAAAATATAAATCGTTCTACCCGGCCGATGTGCCAGGCTCCACCGTTGACCGCATTGTGAGCTTTATTGATATGCCAACTACCTTTATGAGCCTCTGTCAGGTGGAAATTCCGGATTATATGCAGGGGGAAATATTTCTTGGTGATGAGCAGGACACTGAGCGGGACTACCACTTCTCTTTTAGGGGCAGGATGGATGAGCGCGCAGAAAATGCCCGTGCAGTATACGACAAGGAATTTGTCTACATCAAGAATTATATGCCCTTCACCCCCTGGATGCAGCACTTGAACTACCTCTGGAAGATGAAAGCCACAGAAGCCTGGGAGGAATACGCAATGAACAATCCGGGCGATATCGACAGGTCAAAGTATTTTTACCCTAAACTGTATACAGAGGAGTTTTACAGCCTGGATGAAGATTGGGATAATACGAATAATCTGATCAACGATCCGAAGTATGCGGATAAGATCGAAGATATGCGGAAGGCACTTTATGAATGGCAGCTTGAAATACATGACGCCGCACTGATACCGGAAAGTGAAATGGTGAAACGTGCAGAGGATAACAACATGACCATCTATGAAATGGTACGTGACCCGAAATTGTATAACCTTCAGGGCCTGCTCGATGCAGCAGATATTGCACTGGAAGCTGATCCGGATAACCTCGATAAGCTCAGGTTAATGCTCACCAACGATGATCCTGGTATACGGTATTGGGCCATTACGGGATGCTTCTTACTAAACGACCAGGTTGCAGCCCTTAAAGTTCTTAAAGATGCTTCCCACGAAGTACGTGCCATGGCCGCCTGGATCCTAATCAGGACCGGGGAAGTTGAAAAAGGCAAGAAGGTGCTGGAAGAGCTGTTGCTGGATAATTCTTATGCCACCCTGAAAGTACTTAATATGATCGACTGGATAGGTGATGAAGGAGAGTCGCTAATGGAAACTGTAAGGGCCCTGAGACTCTCACCTGAATCACAGAGCTATGAAATCCGGATGCAAGATGCCTTGATAGAAAAATGGAGTATATCCACAAACGGTCATCATCCCTGGGTCATTGAATAACTGCATTCACTTTTTATTTCGGGGTACGGACAATCCTTCAAAGAATTCTTTCTGGATTAATCCTTCTGCTTCACCACCTGCAGACGTTATTTCAATTTTATAAGGAGTGATTTTTGATTTTGGCGATATTTCTGCTGACAAATCAGATAAACACTCTAAAAAATGTAAACAATCCAATCAGTTCTACCCTGGATTATTCATGCATTTAGTTTTGTGCAGCCACAACTTACAAGACCTGCT
>CAYSMO010000062.1:0-11569 GCA_964432125.1 uncultured Bacteroidaceae bacterium
AAGGAGGTTGTTGAGACGCTGCACCATACTAGTGAAGATGGCGATGTGTATGATGGTATGGACCTCTCGCTTATTACTTTTGACAAGCGAAACATGGAAATCAAATTCGCGGGAGCCTACAATTCCTTATATCTTGTCAGGCAGCATGAACTTGAGGAGGTTAAGGCCGATCGACAACCTATTGGATTGGGAGGTTTGCGGAACAAAGAGTTCAATACGGTTATTGTGAAGGTAAAAGAGGGCGATATGATTTACCTGTTTTCAGATGGTTATGCTGATCAGTTTGGAGGAGAGAGACTGAAGAAATTCAAATCGACGAACATGAAGGAGCTTTTGGTAAAAATCTCAGGAGAATCTATAGAACGACAGCATGCGATACTTGAAGAATCCATTGAGAAGTGGCGGGGAAATATTGAACAGGTTGATGATATCCTTGTTATTGGCCGGAGGGTTTAACACGGCCCAGATTGGCTTCGACAGCAGCATATTTAATCGCTTCCGGATCCCAGTCAGGCTCATTATCAATTAGTTTCAACACCTCTGAAGGTTCTTTGGCTATTTGCCAGATTTTACCATGAAGCGGTCTCATGAATTTCTGGCAAAAAATACCGCAGGAGATTAATTACATGGTAATGACTGCTGCGGTATTTTTACTTCTATTCAGATCGCTAAAGTAACGCTTCAAGTTTATTTACCAATGCGCTTTTCGGAACGGCACCTACTTGCTTATCAGCAATTTCACCATTCTTGAAAAACAAGATTGTGGGAATATTTCTGATTCCATATTTCTGTGTAACACCGGGATTGCTATCTACATCCAGTTTTGTTACAACAGCCTTTCCTTCATAATCAGCACCAATCTCTTCAACGATCGGTCCAACCATTCGACAAGGGCCACACCATTCTGCCCAAAAATCAACGATTACCGGTTTGTCTGATTTTATTACCAGTTCTTCAAAATTGCTATCAGTTACTTCTAATGCCATGTCTTTTTTTTTAATTAATTACCCGTTTATAACACAAAAATAGCTTAAAATGTTTATTAGACCAACTTGAAACTCAGATCAGGGATATCATTCAGGAAATCAATAAAATCTTTGGTAATTTCAACCTGCTTATTTCTGCTGAACAGGTTAACCTTGATATTGCCATCCGGGTCAGATATATTTATTTTTAACATTTTACCTTCGGATGGGACTGTGAACTGTTCAAGTTCATCAATCAGTTTTTCATTGACTGAAGTTAAAGGGATGTCCAGGTCGATGGCTTTAACCAGTTTTTCTTTCACTTCTGACATCAAGGAAATGTGATTGATTTTCAGAGAATAAACAATTTTTCCCGGCTCATCTCTTGGTCTCCATTCATTCACAGAAGCCCGAATAAGTAAGGCAATCTCAGGATTGAAAAAAGGTTTAAACTTTACATAATCATCTCCTCGTAACCTGATGGTATATGATTCTGTGAAATCTTCAACCATTGCCATCAGGTAGGGTTTATTTCTCCATTGGTCGACCGTGTCCCTGATGGTTTTTACAATTCCGCAAAAGGTAAAATCCCTGCCGGACAGAGACTTCAAGTCATTCATTTCGTGAAGGTTTGTTGTGCAGAATGAGTCAATCTCTGTTTTAAAGCGGTCCAGGGGATGGGCTGTCAGGTATATTCCGATCAGCTCCTTCTCGCGGTTGATCTTATCGAGCAGGTGCCACTCATCAATGTCGGGTGGGGGTGGCTTGGCAATCGTTTCCTGGTTCATCTCTCCGAAAAGATTTTGTTGTGGAGTATTTTTTTCAAATTGATGCTTGTTTCCATATTTGATCAATCTTTCAATGAAAGTTGCTTCATTTTCTTCAACTTCAATATACTGACGCCTATTGATCTCGCCAAGTGAGTCGAAAGCTCCTGATATGGCCAGGGCCTCCATTGTTTTTCGGGTGATGGATGGGAGTTTGTTTCGCTCCACAAAGTCATAGATGTCAAGAAAATTGCCATTTTTCTTTCTTTCCTTCACCATCATTTCAACGGCAGATTCGCCAACTCCTTTAATGGCGCCCAGTCCAAAACGTATATCACCATTTTTGTTGACCGTGAATTTTAGTGTGCTTTCATTGACACAGGGACCCAAAACCGAGATTCCCATTCTACGGCACTCATCCATAAAAAAGCCTATCTTCTTGATATCGCTGATATTCCTGCTCAGTACGGCAGCCATAAAATGAGCAGGATAATGGGCTTTAAGGTAGGCGGTCTGATAGGAGACATAGGCATAACAGGTGGAATGTGATTTATTAAAGGCATATTGCGCAAAAGCTTCCCAGTCTTTCCATATTTTTTCCACGATATTTTTATCGTATCCGTTTTTCCCACATCCTTCAATGAATTTCACCTTCAGCTCATCCATCATTTTCCGGATTTTCTTGCCCATGGCTTTTCTGAGGGAGTCGGCCTGACCACCAGTGAAGCCAGCCAGTTTTCTTGAAAGAAGCATTACCTGCTCCTGGTAGACAGTGATTCCGTATGTATCCGTTAGATACTCTTCCATCTCCTTCAGATCATAACGGATTTTTTCACTACCATGTTTGCGCCTGATAAAACTGGGGATATATTCCATGGGCCCCGGACGATAAAGCGCATTCATGGCGATCAGGTCTTCAAACCTGTTGGGTTGAAGATCACGCAAGTGCTTTTTCATCCCGGCCGATTCAAACTGGAATAGTCCGGTTGTATCCCCTTTGGCATATAGTTCAAATGTTTTGGGGTCATCCAAAGGCAGATGGTCTATATCTACTGTTTTACCTAAGGATTCCCTAATGTTTTCGACAGTGTCCTTAATTATGGAAAGCGTTTTCAGACCCAGGAAATCCATTTTAAGCATACCTGCATCTTCCACATGTTTGCCGTCATATTGTGTTACCAGCAAATCGGTTTCCTTTGAAACACAGACAGGGATGTTGTCGGTCAGATCATTCCTGCCTATGATGATCCCGCAGGCATGAAGCCCGGTTTGTCTTACCGATCCCTCTAGGGTTTCAGCAAATTTTAAGGTATTTATTACCAATGGGTTTTGAGAATTCTTTTCTTTGCGTAATTCTTCAACTTCTTCGAAAGCCTTCTTGAGAGAAGTGCCCGGCCTGTCGGGCACCAGTTTTGCAAGGCGATCGGCCTCAGGCAGTGGGAGTTTTTGTATTCTTGCAACATCTCTGATTGCCATCTTTGCTGCCATCGTACCAAAAGTAATAATATGAGCCACCACATCCTGACCATACTTTTCGACCACCCACCTCAGCACCATATCACGCCCGTCTTCATCGAAATCAATATCAATATCAGGCATTGAGATCCTGTCGGGATTCAGGAATCGCTCGAAAAGAAGGTCATATTTAATTGGATCTATATCAGTGATTTTAAGACAGTAGGCAACCGCTGAGCCAGCTGCCGATCCTCTCCCCGGACCAACAGAGACTCCCATTTCTCTGGCCGTAGCAATAAAATCCTGTACTATCAGGAAATAGCCGGGGAAGCCCATTCGCTTAATTGTATTCAGCTCGAAATTAAGCCGCTCTCTAAGATCATCAGAAACAGTTCCATACCTTATCTCCGCACCCTTGTAGGACAGGTGTCTCAGATAATCATCTTCATTTCTAAATTCCGCAGGTATCTTGAAGTGGGGCATGATCGGCTTTGAACTCAAATCATAGTCTTCTATTTTCTCTGCGATCTCCATAGTATTCGTCAGGGCTTCGGGAAGATCACTGAAAAGCTCACGCATTTCCGCCTGTGTTTTAAACCATTCCTGTTGGGTGTATCGCATACGGTTGGGATCGTCCAGGTCCTTCCCGGTGCTCAGGCAGATCAGGTGATCGTGTGCTCCTGCATCCTCCTGGTTAATGAAATGGACATCATTGGTAGCGATACATTTTATATTGTGCTTCTTTCCCAGCTGTAGTAACGTCCTGTTGACATACACCTGGTCATCGAATATCCTTCGGTTCATTTCCGGATCTGCTGATGGATGCCTCATTAGTTCAAGGTAAAAATCATCTCCGAATACCTCTTTGTATTGCAATATGATCTTTTCTGCATGATCGGCGGACTGTTTCATGATTGCCTGGGGGATCACACCACCCAAACAAGCAGTTGATACAATGATATCGCCACTGAATTTTTTCAGAATCTCAAAATCGATTCGTGGCTTATAGTAGAATCCTTCTGTCCACCCTTTGGAAACAAGCTTTATTAAGTTTTGATATCCTTTTTTTGTTTTTGCCAGCAGCACCAGGTGGTCGTTTCCATCCAGATTTTTGTCCTCTTTGATGAGTCTGGATCTATTTGCCACATAAGCCTCAATACCAATGATAGGTTTAATTCCTCTTTTTTGTGCTTCCCGATGAAACTCTTTTACGCCAAACATATTGCCGTGATCAGTAATGGCAACAGCCTTCATGCCATCGTCCACTGCTTTGCTGATAAGCGCGGGAATATTTGCTGCTCCATCCAGTATGGAGTACTGTGTGTGAACATGCAGATGACAGAACGGAGCGTCTTTGGCTGATATATCTGACTCAGAAACTACTTTATCAATTCGTTCATGGGGCTGTTCTTCAGCAGTATGTGACTCTATATTTATCTTGAAGGGAGATACTTGTTCCTGATGCAATTCCAGGAATGCCTTGTGCTCTTCAGGGGGTATTTGAAGCTGTTCCGGAGAGATGATTCTTCTTCTGTATAGCTCAAAAAATGTGCGGGCAGTTGCATTTACGTCGGCAGATGCATTATGTGCTTCAGCAAAAGAATCTGAAAAAAGAATGGTGTATAACTCCTCCAGCTTTGGAGATTTATATCTGTTTCCTCTTCCGGGAAGTTTGCAAAAGTCGCGGGTGAGCTTCATGGTGCAAACTGTTGGTGTTACCAGCAACTTGTGCTCAATACCTGAACGAAAAAATTCAGCCGCTGTAATGTTGAGATCGAACTTGACATTGTGTCCGATGATAAAAGATGACCGTTCAATCGATCTGGCAAATCTCTTTAAAGCCTCCCGAATAGGTATGCCTGATGCCAAGGCCACTTCAGTTGAGATACCATGGACCTTTTCAGCGGCATAGGGTATTTCAAAGCCCTCCGGACGAATAATAATATTCTCAACCTCCAGTAAATTACCTGTTTTATCATGAAGTTGCCATGCAATCTGAACAACCCTTGGCCAGTTGTCCAGCTCTTCAATCGGAGCGTTATCTCTCAATGGAAGTCCCGTGGTCTCTGTATCAAATATTAAAAACATAACAATCCGGAATAGATATAATCATTTAATAATCAAGTTAATGTAAATTGGGGCGCAGAAATATAAAGATAAAGTATTTAGATATAAAATGGCTGTATTGTTAATAAGTTTTTACAATTGAGTAGTGATTTTTGTAAAAGAAAAATTCATAAATCTCCCTCATTGCCAAAACTAAAATGGTCTGGTTTTTGTAGATTATGTTTCAAAGACTATTTGATTATGAAGAGATTTGGGATTTTTTTGCTGGGGATATTCTGTTTTACATTACCGGCATTCAGCTTAAGTGTCTCTGAAAACGACAATGACTCGTTTAAAGTTATGTCGGGAGAGGAGGTGATTTCTGTCTATCCCAACCCGGCAAATGATCGATTAAAAATTGAATTTCAGTCAGATCTGGCACTGCTACCGGAAATTAACATTATTGATCTTACCGGCAAGGTTGTAAAGAAATATGAAGAGCAGTTGAGTCAAGAACAGGAGCATCTTTTTAAAGGAGACCTTGATATCAGCATGCTTCCACCGGGGGTCTATTTTGTAAAGGTGATCCAGGGTAAAAGAATTATTTCCAAAAAGCTCATGGTAAATTAGCAGAAGCAGCATTCACAGAAGCAGCATTCAAACGTGTGCCGCCACATTGGTAAACTGCGGATTATAATTTGGTCTGCCCCGTCTTTGAGAGGGGAAGGCATTGGCTCCGGACTTTATGATCCTGCCATTCCGACCCTGTCGACAGAATCATTAGTTAGGATAATTGGTTCAACAGAAGTTTTTTGCAATAAATTATATTGTATATTTAACCGGAAAGACTACCTTTGCAGCCACGTTTTTTGAAACTATTTATTAATATTTAATTTAGAAGAGTATGCCTGTTAAAATCAGATTAGCACGACGAGGTCGTAAATTTTCAAAAATCTACTCTATAGTAGTTGCTGATGGCAGGGCGCCACGGGATGGTAGGTACATTGAATCTTTGGGACAATATGATCCCAATACAAATCCTGCTACCATAATTCTTGACTTTGACAAGTCACTTGAATGGTTGCAAAAAGGCGCTCAACCTACAGATACCTGTAGAGCTATCCTCTCCTACAAAGGAGTAATGTACAAGAAGCACCTTCTGGAAGGTGTAAAAAAAGGCGCTTTTGATGAAGCTGAGGCTGAAAAGCGGTTTCAGAAATGGCTGGCCGAAAAAGAGAGTAAGATCCAGGACAAAGTTGAAAAGCTTAAATCAGGCGAAGCCGATGCTAAAAAGTCCCGATTGGCTGCCGAAACCAAGGTCAGGGAAGAACGGCAAGCTGAAATTGAAAAGCAGCGGGCTGAATTGCTGAAAGAGGAGAAAGCTGCGGCAGAGCCGGAAGAGGCCAATGAGGAAGTTCAAGCTGAAGTATCTACAGAAGAACCCAACACCGAAGAGGTGAAGCAAGAGGAGCTGAAGGAAGAACCCAAAGCTGAAGAGATGAAGCAAGAGGAGCCAAAGGAAGAACCCAAAGCTGAGGAGGTGAAGCAAGAGGAGCCGAAGGAAGAACCCAAAGCTGAAGAGGTGAAGCAAGAGGAGCCAAAGGAAGAACCCAAAGCTGAGGAGGTGAAGCAAGAGGAGCTGAAGGAAGAACCCAAAGCCGAAGAGGTGAAGGAAGATGAGGAACCAAAGGAAGATTCCGAAGAGGGAAAAGATAAATAAACATAAATTCTAAAAGTATGTCTTACCAGGGGAGCCATATTGGAACCCTGATCAAACCGCACGGTTACAAAGGCGAACTGCTTTTGAAAGGAAATCCTGAGATAATCAGGGAACTAAAACAAGGGATTCCGCTGTTCATTGAGATATCTGAACAGTTGGTCCCTTTTTTTATTGAAGAGCTCTCCCATGATCTGTCAGGGGAAAAATGCATTATCAGTTTTGAGTTCATCGAGTCGGATTTTGAAGCCCGCAGGTACACTGGCTGTGAAGTATTTAATTCTGCTTTTTCTCATGTAGATACCCCATCCGAAATACTGGGGGGAAAGGAGTATGGGGGTTTTATTGTTATCGATACAAATAGAAATGAAAAGTTTACCGTGGAGGATTATTATGACAACCCAGAGAACCCGGTATTGTTGTTGAAAAGAGATGGGAATGAGGTAATGTTACCCTTAAATGCCGATTATATTCTATCGGTCGATATTTCGAAAAGATTTATCGAGGCAGCATTTCCAGACGGGTTGGTATGATTCCTTGTTATGATTGGATGGTTTAATACTGGAACTGATTAGTAGAACATCTTGATTACAACTATTTTCTGATGATGTCTATCTCCCCGCCAACGCCCAGTTTTATTATGGAGGATGGTTTTGCCGTGCTGTAGTCGTTCTGTCTCCAGTTTACTATATAATCTACTTTTTCGTGTATTGATTCATCGATCTCCAAATAATTTGCTGGAGAAGGACGGCCCGATAAATTGGCGGAGGTTGAAACAAGCGGTTTCCTGAGCCTTGAGATAAGCTGGGAACAAAAGTCATCTTTCGCAACCCGGATACCGATGGACCGGTCGGGTCCCATCAAATTTTTCGCCAGATTCTTACCACCCGGATAGATGATGGTAAGGGGATCAATTGCTGCTTCAATAAGCTCCCACGCGATTTCAGGAACCATTGATACATAAGATGGAAGTAAAGCTTCTGTATGGATAAGTACCAACATGCTTTTTGCATCAGCACGTTCCTTGATGGCATAAACTTTTGCTACTGCCTCTTCATTCGTAGCATCGCATCCGATTCCCCAAATTGTATCGGTAGGATAAAGTATTACTCCTCCCTCTTTCAGCACTTTCAGTGCATTGTTTAGATCTTCAATCATATCAGGCATTCTTTGTATACTTTTATCAATTCCGGTATGGTCTTCTCCTCCCTGAAATGAAGTGCGTGCCGGGCCCCCACTTCTACCAGTTTTTGCCTTAGTCCCCTGTCCTCAATCAGCTGCCGTATAGCCTCCGCCAGCTGGTCAGCATCGCCAGCATCAATAAATATTCCTCCTCTACCGGCAGTTTCTTCCAGGCAACCTCCGCGGGAGGTGATCACCGGAATACCGGAATTCAGGGCCTCCAGCACAGGAATACCAAAACCCTCATAATGGCTTGGATAGATAAATGCCTCTGCCTGCTGATAGATAGCGGGCAGGTCGGAGTTGCTTATATGATGGTAAAAATGGATGTTACTTACAGCATGCTGTTCGATGTATTTCTGCACCGTTACATAGTAAGGGGTTTTTCCACCGATCGCAACAAGGGGAATGTCGATGTTATTCTCATGGATTGCCCGGACAATTGTAAGAAGATCCTTTCTCTCCTCGATGGTCCCGACATAAAGCAGGTAATTGGCAGGAAGGTTGTATTTTTTCCGGATGATCACACGCTGTTCTGCCGTTTCTTTGTTGTAAAACCAGGGGTTACATCCCTGGTAAATTACCCTTATCTTATCTTCATCTGCACCGAAAAGTTCCCGCAAATCTTCTTTGGTTTGTCTGCTGATGGCAATGATCCTGTCAGCATTCTTCACCGCATTTCTCACTTTTTTTTCGTAAATACGCCTGTCTATAGGTGGATATAATCCCGGAAGTCGCATAAAGATCAGGTCATGAATGGTAACGATACTTTTCAGGCCTGTTCTTTCAATACCCACCGGGATTTCATTTGAGAGGCCGTGATAAATTTCGATCTCTTCCCTGGCCAGCTGTTTTCCTATTCCATAGGTCCGCCAGTAACTTTTTAGCTGACTGCCCCATAATGTTGAAGGGAGGCGAACCGTTGTGTTTTCGGGTGGACTGTAGATGTCGTGTTTTCCTGTTGAAGGGGTATATAGGTAATAGTCATTTTCAGGGAACAGCCGGCAAAGCGCATTGATTGTCGACCGACTGTAATTTCCCAATCCGGTGTTGTTGAAAAAGGCTCTTTTTGCATCAAATCCGATCCGCATCAGACAGCAACATTATATTCGCGCAGTGCATCGTTGAGCGAGGTTTTCAAATCGGTGGAGGGTTTGCGTTTTCCAACGATCAGTGCACAGGCTACCTGAAAATCGCCTGCAGGAAAGGATTTGGTGTACGACCCGGGAATCACTACAGAACGGGACGGAACAATGCCTCTGTATTCAATCGGTTCGGTTCCTGATACATCGATGATTCGTGTCGACTGTGTGACGACCACGTTCGCACCTAAGACTGCTTCGCTTTCGATCCTCACACCTTCCACAACAATACTGCGGGAACCGATAAAACAACCATCCTCAATAATTACGGGAGCAGCCTGAACGGGCTCCAGTACGCCCCCGATGCCAACTCCGCCACTCAGGTGAACGTCCTTGCCAATCTGGGCACACGATCCAACAGTGGCCCATGTGTCGACCATTGTGCCTGAATCGACAAAAGCCCCTATATTGATATATGAAGGCATCATGATTACCCCCCGGGAAATGTAAGACCCATACCTTGCTATGGCATGGGGTACCACACGAATGCCCTTCTCCATATAACCTCTTTTAAGCGGGATCTTGTCGTGGAACTCGAATGGAGGAACCTCAATTGTCTCCATTTTTCTGATCGGGAAATAGAGGATCACGGCCTTTTTTACCCAGTCATTCACCTGCCATTCAATTCCCTTTTTTTCAGCAACCCTGAGAATGCCGTTATCCAGCATTTCTATTACCTCACCAATGGTGTTCTGAACGCTTTTCTCCTTGAGTAGTTCCCTGTTAGCCCAGGCTTCTTCTATAATTTTTCTTTGTTCCATGGAGTATAATATTTATAAGTGCGAAAATAGCTAAAATATTCAACCCCTTCAAAACTTCTCTGCATGCCCGGTCAGGAAGAAAACCTAAGTTTCTTCAGAGATTTCATAGTTCTGCCGCCAAGGTAAATCAGCACCAGGCTGAAAATGATTGTTGCCCCTGAGGGGATATCCAGGTAGTAAGAGGCGATCAATCCTGCCATAGCACCGGTAAAGCCAATAATAACTGACCAGAAAAGGATTCTTCCAAAGCTGTTTGTGAAGAGATTGGCAGTGTTCTGTGGAATAGTCAGCAGACTGAGAACTAGAATGATGCCGGCTACACGGATGCTTAAAACAATGGTCAGGGCGACAAGAACAATCAGTATGTAATTAATTAGCATAACAGGGATTCCGCGGGTCTTTGCAAATTGCTCGTCGAAGGAGACAAAGAGTATGATGCGGTAGAAGAGGATAAATACGAGGGTTACGATGATGGTAAGTGTGAGCATCAGGCTGAGATCCATAGTTGTTACAGTTATGATGCTTCCAAAAAGAAAACTCATCAGGTTGGGTGAATAGCCTGGGGTGAGGTAGATAAAGATAATACCGATGGCCATACCAAGCGACCACATCACAGCGATAAGAGAATCATTTCTGATCAGTTTTTTCCTTGTCAGGTTTTCGGTGATCAGTGCTGCGATGAGCGCAAATACAGCAGCACCGCCTATGGGCGACCATCCGAAGTAATAGCTTATGCCAACACCACCGAAGGAGGCGTGAGTAATACCTCCGCTGATAAAGACCATTCTCCTGGCAACAATATAGGTCCCAATCAAACCACATGTTACAGACATCAGGAATGCTGCAAAAAAGGC
This sequence comes from uncultured Bacteroidaceae bacterium, assembly GCA_964432125.1. GTDB lineage: Bacteria > Bacteroidota > Bacteroidia > Bacteroidales > M55B112. The sequence continues at coordinate 10,890 of CAYSMO010000062.1, forward strand.
GTTGCGAAAAAATTCATATTCGAATAAGCTGATTAGTTCCATAAATATCTATTTATGATCTTCGATTACGCGGTGTGGTACCGGACCATGCGCAACGAGCTCGATTGGACAGTTATACACTTTCAGTTGCTCGTTGGTTATCTCATTGGATGGATGGTAATGAAGCGAGCCGTTTACACAGGCAATTGACTTAATAAATGGAGATATAATCCCTACATCGTGCGATACAAGAAGGATGGTCATGGTTTTGTTTAGTTCTACAAGAATTTTATATAGCTCCTGCTCAAACCGGTTGTCGACATAGGTGTTGGGTTCGTCGAGGATCAATAGTTTTGGTGCGGAGACAATTGCCCTCGCAAGCATGGTACGCTGAAGCTCGCCACCCGATAGTTCTCCGATCGGCCGATGGCTCAGTTCTGAAATCCCTACAGAAGCAAGAACTTCTTCTACTTTTAAGATTGATTCAGGACTTTTTTTTCTTTTAAAATTTATTCCTGTAGAAAGTCCCGAAAGCACAACATTTGTTACAGTGATCGGAAACTGGTTGTCAAACTGACTTACCTGGGGTAGATAGCTGATATCATGTTTACCGATATATCGGGTTAAGCTGCCATTATGTGGTTTTAGCAGTCCGAGGATTACCTTCAGAAGGGTGGTTTTTCCTCCTCCATTGGGACCAA
>CAYSMO010000063.1:0-11449 GCA_964432125.1 uncultured Bacteroidaceae bacterium
GGGAATAGATAGTAGTATAATATGTCAATTATTTAAATAAATAATACAGATGAAAAATAAAAAAACAATATGGATCGTGGTTGCCGTTGTGGCGGTCCTGGTAATATGGAGCGTAAGAATGTACAATGGACTCGTGAGCAAGGAAGAGGGTGTGAACGCGCAGTGGGGCAACGTCGAAACGGTCTACCAGCGCAGGGCCGATCTGATCCCGAACCTGGTTGCCACCGTGAAGGGGTATGCCGATTTTGAACAGGAGACCCTCACCCAGGTTATCGAAGCCCGCGCCAATGCCACCAGCGTCAACATCGATCCGTCCAACCTCACACCCGAAAATTTAGCGCAGTTCCAGGCTGCACAGGGGGAGCTAAGCTCTGCCCTCTCGCGATTGCTGGTCACGGTTGAACGCTACCCTGAACTGAAGGCGAACCAGAATTTCCTTGAGCTGCAGGCGCAACTGGAGGGAACAGAAAACCGCATCTCCGTGGAACGAAGAAAATACAATGAGATCGTAAGGAATTTCAATGCAACCATTCGGCGGATCCCGACAAAATTTTTCGCAGGGATGGCAGGCATGGAGCAGCGGGGATATTTCGAAGCTGCCGAGGGTGCGGATGTGACTCCGCAAGTCGCTTTTTAAAAACACAATAACAATGATCGCTGCGAATTTTTTTAATAAAGATGAGAAGGCCCTGCTGAAGGAGGCCATCGCAAGAGCAGAGCTGAACACCTCCGGGGAGATCAGGCTGCATGTGGATAACCGTTGCAAAGGCGACGTGCTCGACTGTGCAGCAGCCTGGTTCGACAGACTGAAAATGCAGAAGACCGAAAAACGAAACGGGGTGCTGTTTTATATCGCCGTCAAAGACCATACCTTTGCCATTATCGGTGATGCCGGTATCAATGCGGTTACGCCTGACGACTTCTGGGATAATATCAAAGAAGAGATGCTGGTGCATTTCAAAGAGAACAATTTCGCTGAAGGGCTAATCAAAGGGATCAATATGGCAGGGAAAAAGCTGAGAGAGCACTTTCCTTACCAGTCGGACGATATCAATGAACTGTCTGATGATATCTCATTTGGGAAATAACCCCCTTCGGTGGAAGGAGGAACAGTCAAAATGGCTGAAAACGATCCCCGGAGCATGGGGGTTACATCTTTAAAACTGGTTACCGCAGCATGGGGGTTACATCTTTGAAAGCTGGTTCCTGCAGATTGACAGACAGCGCCCGGAACATGGGGTAGAAATCTTTAAAACTGGTTCCCGGAGCATGGGGGTTACGTCTTTTAAAGCTGTTTACCAAAGAGTTACGGACAGTGGGGACAATTCGAGCAACGGGAACAATTATTTTAGAAAAAGTATTCATGGACCAAAAATCAGATCGTTTTGAATAAAAAAGTAAATACCATCGGAATTATTCTACTGCTGCTCTTTAACGCATTCAGCCTGCAGGCACAGGATCTGCCGGTACCTTCAACACCCTCCGGCTGGGTGAACGACTATGCCGGTGTGTTCAGCGAAGCCGAAACGCAGCAGCTCAGCAATAAGCTCAACCGGTTCCAGTACAACCACTCCACCCAGATATTCATCGTTACCATCAGTCAAAATGACGGCTATTCGGCATCCATGCTCACGCCCATGATCGGTGAAGTGTGGGGTGTCGGTCAGCAGGGTAAAGACAACGGACTGATCGTCCTGATGGATATGGAGGCGCGCGATGTGTTCATCTCCACCGGATACGGACTTGAGGAGTACATCCCGGATGCCATTGCCAAACGGATCGTGGAAAAAGAGATACTGCCCGCATTCAGGGAAGGTAGTTTTTACCGGGGGATCGACAGGGGCACCGATGTGATGATCTCTTTGCTGGAGGGAAAGTTCACACCCGACCAGTACCGCGAGCAGTCGGCCGGATCGGAATCGGGATCAGCGATCGGCGGGATCATATTCCTGCTCATGATGGTGCTCTTCTTTGTAGTGGGATCGCGACGCAAATCATATGATGCAGGGGGAAGGACAAGAAGAAGCAGCGGTCTGCCATTTTTGATCGCACTCGGTCTGCTGGGCGGATCGCGCAGCGGAGGTAGTTTCGGAAATTTCTCTTCCGGAAGCGGTAGTTTCGGAGGCGGATTTGGAGGATTCACAGGCGGAGGCGGCGGCTCCTTTGGGGGCGGCGGCGCCGGAGGAAGCTGGTAGGAATGAGGCGTTCATCCGATATCATTGCCCCCTTCTGGTTACTTACCCCGGACAGGTATTATGCCTGGGTACTATTTTTTTCCATACTTATTTCAGGCACAGGATTTGCCTTTGGACAACCTCCAAAACAGCTTACCCTGCTCTTCGCCGGCGATATCATGGGGCACGACACCCAGATCGAGGCTGCCCGGAGGATGGGCCGCGGCGAATACGATTACAGCTCCTGTTTTCGGTATGTGGAGCCCTACATCGCCGCAGCAGATATTGCCATCGGCAACCTGGAGGTAACCCTTGCCGGTCCTCCTTTCAAAGGATACCCTCAGTTTTCCAGTCCGGATGCATTGGCTGATGCACTGAAAAATGCCGGCTTCGATATTCTTGTTCAGGCCAATAACCATGCGGTTGATCGCGGGAAGGCAGGGTTGGAGCGGACGCTGAAGGTGCTGGATTCCATCGGATTGGTGCGGAGCGGGGTATTCAAAGACAGCCATGAGCGGTTAGTACGGTATCCGCTGATTGTCGGGAAAAATGGAATCAGGCTGGCACTGCTGAACTATACCTACAGCACGAACGGGATCAGGGTAACCCCTCCCAATATCGTTAACAGCATCGACACCGCCACCATCCGGCAGGACCTGCAGAAAGCAGCAACGGCTGATCCCGATTTTACCATCGTACTGATGCACTGGGGAAGCGAGTATCAGCTCACCGAAAACAGTGAGCAGCAGAAACTGGCGCGCTTCCTCTTCAGACATGGAACCGACGCGATCATTGGCTCCCACCCGCATGTTGTCCAGCCGATTAGGGAGATAGAGGGCAAGCTGGTGGTCTACTCCCTGGGTAACATGGTCAGCAACCAACGTAAAAGATATACCGATGGGGGCATCCTGTTCGGGATGACCCTGGAGAAAAGCGATTCAATCAGGGCGGTCGGTTCGAAAGAGGCCGGTACCAAGGAGGTCGGTAAGAAAGCGACCATTACGAAAGTGGTCGGTTACCACTACCTGCCGGTGTGGGTGCATAAGCCGATAACTGACCAGGGAGCTACATTTAGCCTGGTTCCGGCAGCGATCGATTCTGTTTATTGGAATGAGATGAATATCAGCGCCGGCGATGCCGAAAGCATGCTTCTGTTCCTGGAAGATACCCGCAACAACCTAAAAGGGGTCATTGAGCTCGAACCATTCTAAAGACATGTCGCTCCTACGGAGCTATTTCGGAACCTCTACTTCTTCGATCTGGTCATCAACCAGTATCCTTCCACAATATTCACATACGATGATCTTCTTGCGCGAAGCGACGTCAAGCTGACGCTGCGGGGGGATCTTGTTGTAGCATCCACCACATGAATCGCGTTCAACCTGCACAACAGCCAGGCCGTTGCGGGCATTACTTCTGATTCTGTTATACGCAGATTGCAGTCTTTCATCGAGAATGGATTTAATATTATCTGCCTTCTTCTCCAGCTGTTCTTCCTCTTTCTTCGTTTCAGAAACGATTCCATCCAACTCCTTCTTCTTAGTGTCCAGGTCACCTTTACGCTCATTTAACAGCGTGGTCGACTCGGTAATCACTACCGTTTTATCCTTGATCTGTACATCAAATTCAGCAATGCGCTTCTCGCACAACTCGATCTCAAGCGTTTGAAATTCAATCTCCTTTGAAAGCGAATCATACTCCCTGTTGTTCCTTACATTGTTTTGCTGCTCCTCATACTTCTTGATCAGCCCCTGCGCATTGACAATCTCTTGCTTCTTTCCTGCGATAGACTTCTCCAGCGAATCAATATCTTCCTGGTATTTTGCGACCCTGGTCTCCAGACCCGCGATCTCATCCTCCAGGTCCTGCACCTCCAAAGGCAATTCGCCACGGAGAATTCTGATCTTATCAATCGATGTTGCTACTTGCTGCAGTTCATACAGTGCACGTAATTTTTCAGCAACTGTCATTTCTGCCGTACCGGCATCCGTTTTCTTGTTAGCCATTAACTATAGGTATTTTATTGGATTTGTATTTACGTCTGACAAATGGAGTGCAAATTTAGGGAATTTTTTATTAACTGAATCATAAATTATCTCCCGTGTATATTGTTCACTCTCAAAATGTCCGATATCGGCGACCACGATCCTCTTTTCAGCCTCAAAAAACTGGTGGTATTTAAAATCACTGCTAACAAAAAGATCGGCCTTTTCCGAGATCGCTTTTCTCAGCAGCGAGCTGCCTGCTCCACCGCATACCGCTACTTTTCTGATCTCTTTGCCGAGCAATGCGGAGTGTCTGATCACTCCCGTTTTAAACCTCTGTTTCAGCTGTTCCAGAAACTCCATCTCCCCGACCGGCTCTTCAAACTCGCCAATCATCCCTAACCCAATCTCATGGTACTTATTCTCGAGTGTGTAAATATCGTAAGCAACCTCCTCATATGGATGGGCCTGCAGCATCGCACTGATCACCCTGCCCTTTTCATGCTCAGGAAAGACCGTCTCGATGCGAATCTCCGGTTCGAAATGCAGCTCTCCTTTCTTTCCAACAAACGGATCGGCCCCTTCACCACCCCTGAAACTGCCAAGTCCTTCAAGGTTATAGCTACAGCTATCGTAGTTGCCAATCACCCCTGCTCCACCGTCGAAGATCGCCTGGCGAACCTTTTCTGCATGCGTGGAAGGCACAAAGACAACCAGCTTCTTCAATCTTCCGGCAACAGGGTCCAGTATCCTGCACCTTTTCAGTCCAATCACCTCACATATCTTACCGCTGACGCCATCTCTTACCGAATCCAGGTTCGTATGGGCAGCATATATCGCGATATCATGCTTAACAGCCTTCACAACCACCCTTTCCACCATGCTCTTCCCGGTAATGGATTTGAGTCCGCCAAAGATCAGCGGATGGTGGGCAATCACAAGATTCAGCCCTTTAGCGATCGCCTCATCAATCACCTCCTCAGTAACATCAAGTGTAACCAGGGCACCGGTAGCCTTCATGGAATAATTCCCCACTTGCAGACCGGAATTGTCATACGGCTCCTGGTACATAAGTGGTGCCAACTTCTCCAGAAATGCTGTAATCTCCTTGATAATCATATATATGTGATTTACCGTCCCTATATCGTCTCCCTCACCTCCAGCAGCATCAGTTTGATCTGCTCAAGCGATTTGACGATCTCGAAGTTGTGTTCCTCCTCATCCCTGTTATCCTTCATCTTCTTTTGTGCCCCTTTAAGCGTCATGCCCCGCTCCTTAACAAGGTGATAGATGATATGGAAATTATCGATGTCATTCTGGGTGAACAGGCGGTTCCCCTTTTTGTTTTTCTTGGGCTTAATGATGTCAAACTCCTTTTCCCAATAGCGAATAAGTGAAGTATTAACATGAAAGATATCAGCAACCTCGCCAATTGAGTAGTACAATTTCTCTACCTTACGCTCTTTATACGGCATGATGATCCTGGTATGATTAAAAATTCAACCCAAATTAAAAAAAATCGCGCACGAAATCAACGATTACACTCCGAAATGATAAAATAAAACAATATCTGCCATTAATCTATATCCGATATGAATAATAAATGTGACTGTCCACTCCGACTCTATTAACACTCTCTAAAGAGTCAGAAAGGCCTGACTTGCAAGACCAGTTCTTAATAATCTTCTCTACCTGACCTACCCAGAAGGACAATACCGATTGATGCTGCTGCAACAACCAGCAGATTCTTAATGATCTTCTTTAGCTGACCTGCTCCGAAGTGTCCCATCATCATCAATGATCAGTTCATTGTCAGGAAAATCAGCAGATGTAAGCCCCTGCAGTAACTTCAGAGCACGGTTTCCGGCGTCTGGAAGCGGACCTCCCGGTGGGGGCTGGTAGACCGAAATAACCTGTCCACCAAGAAATTCTCCTTTGCGATCTGTATACACCTTTACAATCGGTGCGAACCCGTTCGGACCGCTCAGGTTGAACCGGGCATAGGTGCAAAAATTTCCGAGGCTATAGCAGATCAGCCTGTTTTTGTATAGTTCCATGGCGCGTGTAACATGCGGACCGTGACCAAAAACCACATCGGCCCCGGCATCCACCACAGTACGTGCAAATTTGCACACATTGCCCCGGTTGTATCCCAGGTAGACCTCATCAGTGCAGGGTACATGCTGATAGTCGCGCCCCTCAGCGCCACTATGAAAGGATACAAGAACAACATCGCAGATGGAATCGAGTCCCTCCACGATTCTTGCTGCCCCCACGTAATCCTTAAAGTCGGCTGTTCCGATATGGGGAGCAAACGCTGCGAAACCGTATTTTATACTATCGATCTCGAAGGTTGTCCACGGCTTGTCGATAAAGCCGGCCCAGGAAACCCCCGATTCATCGAGCAGCCTGGCCGTATTGAGCCTTCCCCCGTAACCAAAATCGTTCACATGGTTATTGGCCACGCCGAGCAGGTTATAGCCTGCATCGAGAATACAGCCGAGATATTCATCAGGCATTCTGAACACGTAGCAGAATTTCGGATTGTTACATTTTTTGGCGGTCCCACCTTCAGAAGAGAACACCCCTTCGAGGTTGCCAAAGGTAACATCGGCTGAGCGAAGGAGCCCGGATACAGGTTCAAAGAGACGCCGGCAATCATTCCCCGGGGGAAGATAACTTTTGTCGGGGTAGTTGGTTCCTGGCATAATATCGCCTGTTCCGATAATTACAAGTGTATCAGGACGTTCATCTGTTGCTCCAGGATCTCGAACCGCAAGCGTATCCCGATGAAGTGAATAAAAACTATCTGTTAGGAGGGAATCTTTGGTCAGGGATTGAATGGTCAGAGAATCATGGCCAAAAGAGTCAATAAAAAGAGAGTCTATGGTAGATGAATCAATGACAGAAGTGGTAATAGTTAAAGAATCGACAATAGAGGAATCAATGGCAAGAGAATCGTGCTGCTGAACTGTTGCCCTGATTATAGCCGTTCCCGGAGCCAGGGTGACTGTATCGATAGCAGTCTCAACCGGATCAACAATGGGAATGGAACGGTTGGCCGAGGTTACCGGATCAGTAACGATCTGCTGGTCAGATAAAGGCTGTGGGTCGGTTGCGGCCTGACGGGCAGAAAAACATGAACCCAAAAGAAGTACAACCGAAGGGATAAGAAACCTGGAGAATTTCAGCATAATCAGTTAATATCAAAAGAAGGATCGATTGTGGAGAGCAGGCTGATCATCTTATCATACTCCTCCGGTGAGAGATCATTGGCATAATAGTTAATCGGATCGACAGCTTTGTTATTAATCCATACCTCATAATGCAAATGTGGTCTTACTGAAAGCCCTGTATTCCCAACCAGTCCGATCACTTCACCGCGCTTCACCTTCTGTCCGGGCTTCACAAGAATTTTTTCACAATGGCCATAAAGTGTCTTATAACCAAAGCCATGATCAATCAGTATTTTTTTTCCATATCCTCCGGTGGTATAACGTGCCTGTAGTACAACACCATCGGCTGTAGCGTAGATATTGGTTCCCGCCGGAGCTGTCAGGTCAATCCCATTGTGCGGACGGATGGTTTTCAGTATCGGGTGCATGCGCATGCCAAATGCCGATCCGAACCGCACCAGATCGCTTAAGCTTACCGGCTGAATTGAAGGCTTAGCTGCCATTCGCTGCTCCTTGGTGCGTGCAAACTCTATCACATCATCGAATGATTTGGACTGGACAACCAGCTGTCGGGAGATCTTGTCAAGATTTGAATAAGCGGCAATCAATAGATCCGATTCAGGCTTGTTCATCAGTTCCCTGTACCTTTGTGATCCACCGGTTCCGGCCTCTCTCTTGGTTGATGGAACGGGTTCAACCTCAAAAAACACCCTGTACAGATGATCGTCATTGTAGGCGATCCGTTCAAGAATACTGGCGTAGTTGACCGTACTCCTGTTAAGCAGCTCCAATTCATAAGAGAGCCGTTCCCTCTCGGCAATCAGTTTTTTTAGCTTGGGACGCTGCACAACGTCTTCAGTAATTTTAAATATGATCATTCCCGTGACCAAAACCAGAAAGCTAAATTTTAAAAAACGAAAAAATAGCTCCTTACCTGAGTTCTCGATCTTTTCGTACTGAAGCGTGTTGGGATTTAAGTAAAATTTTGCCATCGCTCTGCAATATATTAAAAAGGAGCATCAATCGAAAGACTGTCCGGAATTTTTTGATATCATAATCATCCGATCATATGCCACCGGATCAAGCTCAAGAAAGAAAAAATTAACCGGATTCACCGCCTCACCATTAAAGCGCACCTCGTAATGAAGGTGTGGTCCTGCTGAGAGCCCGGTATTACCAACGGTACCTATCACCTCACCCCGGTCAACTGACCTGCCCTGTCTGATCTTTATTTCATCCAGATGGGCATACACCGTTTTGAATCCATACCCATGGTCGATCTCGATCTTGTTTCCGGAGCCTCTTCCCGAACGGGTGACCCCCTCAATGGTACCGGCTGCAGTTGCATATACTGGTGTTCCGATGGGCGCGGTATAATCCATTCCCTGATGAAACTTCATTATTTTATATATGGGATGCAAACGGTAACCATAGCCTGAGGCGGTACGTGTAAGATCTCTGTTCTCGAGTGGCTGTATGGCAGGGATATATGTCAGCATCTCAGCTTTGTCTTCACTTCGGATCCTTAACAGATCATAATCAAGTCGCTCATATGCTGTCTTTTTAAGTAACGAGTCAAGCTTGTTCGCACTAAGCATCACTACCTGCTTGTCGGTATACCGTTTCAACCGGGCATATGAAACAGGAGTGTATGCATCATCGATTGTAGGATGAGCCGGCTCAGTTTCAAAGACCATTCTGAATATATTCTCATCTGCCTCCTTAATCTCATTAAAGACAGTATCGACCATCGCTTTTCTGTCCTGCAGTACCTGGTATTGCTGCTTGAGCTCTTCATTCTCACTTCGCACCATGCGCTCATTGGGACTGTCGAAAAAGACCAGAAAAAGAATATTCAGAAATAGCGCGATAAACAGGGCAGAAAAAACATAGGAGATGATTCGCCAGAAACGAACCCGGAAACGGTTGTCCAGTTTATCAAAATTAAGATCTTCAGGATTATATTTATACTGTGATGCCACCGATGATTAATTTTCGGTGAAAATAAGAAAAAAATAGCTTACGTGTAAAAGAAGTTATTCAGATGATGCCCTGCGTCTGATGATTTCGTACTCTTCAGGTGTGATATCCTCAAAATAATGGTACATAGGATTGACTGCCATATTGTTCAAACTGATCTCATAATGAAGGTGGGGACCAGTTGACCTTCCGCTGCTGCCAAGGGTACCGATAACCTGACCGCGCTTAACCCTTTCACCTTGCTTAACAAGTATATCCTGCAGGTGCGCATAACGGCTCGTATAACCGAACCCATGATCTATCAACACCTCTTTCCCATAACCCGAGTCATAACCTGAAATTCTTACTACCCCGTCGCCTGTTGCATGAATCTCTAATCCATATGGACCGGCCATGTCTACCCCCCTGTGAATTCTTCGTTGCCCGGTAAACGGATCAGTCCGGTAACCGAATGTTGAAGTGAGCCAATACCTGTTCGCTGGAGAAATGGGCTGAATCAGCGGTTTACATGCCAGTATCTGCTGATTGTTTGCAGCTGCCTCCTCCAGATCCTCAAATGATCCTGACTGGATCTGTGCCTTCATCAGTACCTTATCAATGCGCTCAAAAACATCGATAACCATATCGGGATCAGAAATCGACTGGAGTGCCGAATACATCACCGCACCACCAGTACCTGCCTCCCTGATGGAAGAGGGAATCGGGTCCAATCCAAAAATTGACCTGTAAAGCTTGTCATCCTTTCTTCTGAAGTAAGATAAAATTTCCTCATCCTCGACCAGTTCGCCATGAAGCTCCTGATACTCCTGCCGAAGCTCGCTGTTAATTTTCTCATAGTAAACAAGCCTGGGTGATTTGGCATAGCCTTCATACAAAACCCTCAGACCCACAGCTAAACCCAGTAAAACGACCCCTAAAAAAACAACCGTAATGAGTCGCTTTTTTGGCGTAATTTCCACCTCTTCATAAAGAAGGGTTTCAGGATTAATTCTATATTTTCGACCAAACATATTCAACATTCACAGGCTAAAAGTAGAAAATGCTTTGAAATTTCCCAATTATAAATGAAAAAAATTATTTTTGCGACACATATTCTGCTTGTCTAAATTCCAAGTAACAATTATACGTAACTTGCCGGAAAAGGTTTTTTTTATTCAAACAGCCAGAAATTATACAGATGAATTCAAAAGATATACGCAACGCATTCCTTCAATATTTTAAAGAGAAAGACCATAAAATCGTGCCTTCTGCCCCGATGGTGATCAAGAACGATCCCACCCTGATGTTCACCAATGCAGGCATGAACCAGTTTAAAGACTACTTTCTTGGCAACGCTGTTCCTGAATCCAAACGGATTGCAGACACACAAAAATGCCTGCGGGTTACCGGTAAGCACAACGATCTCGAGGAGGTGGGCCATGATACCTACCACCATACCATGTTTGAGATGCTCGGCAATTGGTCGTTCGGCGATTATTTCAAAGAAGAGGCCATCAGCTGGGCTTGGGAATTTCTGACGGAAGTGGTGAAACTCGATAGTGACAGAATATATGCCACAGTTTTTGAAGGCGACAGCGCCGATCATCTTCAAAGGGATGTCGAATCGGCTGAACTGTGGCAGAAGTTTCTCCCGGCTGAACGCATCCTGAACGGTTCGAAAAAAGATAATTTCTGGGAGATGGGTACTACCGGACCGTGCGGACCCTGCTCCGAGATACATGTCGACCTGCGGAGCGATGAGGAACGGAAGAAAAATCCGGGAGCCACCCTGGTAAACAGGGACCATCCGCTGGTCATCGAAATCTGGAACCTGGTCTTTATCCAATACAACAGGAAATCAGACGGTTCACTGCAAAATCTTCCCGAAAAACACGTGGATACTGGCATGGGGTTCGAAAGACTTTGCATGGCCCTGCAAGCAAAAAAATCGAATTACGACACCGATGTTTTTAGTCCGGTGATCGCCAGAATCGGCGAGCTTGCAAATGTTGGGTATGGTGACAATGAAAAAACCGATATCGCCATGCGGGTCATTGCCGACCACCTCAGGGCGATCTCATTTTCCATTGCCGAAGGACAACTTCCATCGAACAACAAAGCCGGTTATGTGATCAGAAGAATCCTTCGCCGCGCA
>CAYSMO010000064.1:0-11408 GCA_964432125.1 uncultured Bacteroidaceae bacterium
AAAAACGGATGATTCAGTAGCTCAGTTGGTAGAGCACATCCCTTTTAAGGATGGGGTCCTGAGTTCGAGCCTCAGCTGAATCACCACTAAAGAGCCTCAGTGTTGCTACACTGGGGCTTTTTTACAGTATAGAAGCGGGGCTTTTACCCCTTTTTTAGAAGTGACTGGTCTGCAGATTGTTTTACCTGCTAGGTTCATTAGGTTAAGTTGGGGATATCAATCGAATCTGAGTTGTTGACGACCGGCCGAACATAATGATTGCACTTTTACGACTACCAGTAATAAATTCCAAAACCTAAAAGATTATTCCCTGCTTCATAGCAAACCTGGTTAATTCAGAATTATTTCGCAGGCTTAATTTTTTAAGAATATTTTTCCTGTGATTGGCAATTGTATTTTTACTCAGTCCTAGTTCTTCAACAATATGATCATATGGTATACCTAAAGCAATTTTCGCAAGTATTTGTTGTTCCCTGTTGGTTAAAATGATGCGTATATCCCCCGAACGACCCGGTTTTAATGCCAATAATGAAAGCTTCTGCTGTTGATCATCAGATAGATATCGTCCATTTTGAGCGGTTTCTTCAAGGGCTTTTATAATCGCACTAGGGGGATAATCTTTTGACAGGAATGCTGATGCGCCCGCTTTTAACAGAGTAACGATCACATTATCGTCATTATCAGCAGAGAGTATTACAACCGACATATTTGTATAGAGTTGTCTGCACGTTTTAAGGATTTCATAGGAATCCATCCCTGGCATATGCAGGTCGAGCAATAGTAGGTCATAGCTGTTTCTGCTTAATTCATATAGAAGCTCATTTCCCGAGGAACACTCGTATTCCAGTTTCAGGATTGGGTTACCCTCAAGTAAGCATTGCACACCTTTTCTTACAATAGGATGATCGTCTGCGAAGATGATTCTTTTCATACTTTGGCTTTAACCAAAAAATATGATAAATATACCCTCAATATTAGCGATATGGCCTAAATGAAAGATTAAATTATTGTTAAGGAATCCCTTGGAAACTTTCTACTTAGAACTTTATGTTAACTTATATTACAATAATTGTGAAAGACTCTGAATTCAGAAAATTGCCTGACTATAAAACTCAGGTTACAAAGCCTTTGGCCATGTTAACATAGAATAGCCGTTTATACTATTTAAATATAGCTGTTATGGCTATTGTTCCGTCTTGAAACAGGAAGTAATATTGTGCTGTTTTTCATGCTTTTAATTATGTAAAAAGCATGTAATATTAATTATTTTAAATACGTAAATCAATTGAAAATGAAAAAATTATTACTTCTATTTAGTGCAATAGTGCTTTTTACTTTTGCAGCTCTTGCACAAAATTCAAAACTGGAGGTTCCAATCCGGGCCACAGAAGGATCTCTAACTGATACGCTTGATGATGGAACAATTGTTACATTGCTGCTTTCATCGGATGATTGTGAACAGGAAAATGATGAGATCGATACACCTTATGATGATGATCTGGATGCTGGCTGGGAGGGGGCTCCGGAAGATCAGAATATTTTGACTACCGGACTCCGCTTCAGGGATATTTTCATCCCTAAAGGGGCAGTCATTGATTCGGCTTTCATTTACGTTACTTCCCATGAAGGTAAAACGGTAGATGACGTCGCTGAAATTACGATCTGGGGGGAAGCTACGGATGATGCGGTGACCTTTAACGAAACGGATCTAATTACAGATAGAACCTCAACAACCGCCAATGTGGAATGGGTTGTAAATACTGAATGGATCATCTGGCAGGAATACAGAACTCCCGATATTTCTTCTATTATTGATGAAATTGTCAAACGATCAGGATGGGAATCAGGTAATTCAATAGCAATTGTTCTTGAAGGAAAAGACCAGGGCCCGAGTGATTATGAAAATGCCAGGGAATTTGAAGCGTTTGAAAATATTTCGGATCCGGAGGATGTCGATCCACAAGGCAATCCAGGCGATGGAAAGAACCATCCGGAAAGGGCTCCTAGACTTGAGGTCTATTTCACTGCACCTCAATATACATTCTCGGTTCCTATCCAGGCCACTGAAGGCTCTCTAACTGATACACTTGATGATGGAACAATTGTTACATTGCTGCTTTCATCGGATGATTGTGAACAGGAGAATGATGAGATCGATACACCTTATGATGATGATCTGGATGCTGGCTGGGAAGGCGCTCCTGAAGATCAGAATATTTTGACTGCGGGATTGAGATTCAGAGATATAAATATACCTCAGGGTGCAAGCATCGATTCAGCATATATTGAGGTATATTCACATGAAGGTAAAACTACGGATGATGTAGCTGAAATCTCTATTTGGGCTGAAGCAACAGATCATGCTGAAACATTTAATGAAACCGATCTTATAACAGCCAGGACTCCAACTGAAACGATTGTTGAATGGGTGGTTAATACAGAATGGGTTATCTGGCAACCATACAAGACTGTGAATATTGGTCCGATCATCCAGGAACTGGTAAATCGTACGGGATGGCAGGAAGGAAATGCAATTGCCTTGGTACTTCAGGGAAAAGATCAAGGGCCGAGCGATTATGAAAATGCCCGGGAGTTTGAAGCATTTGAAAACATTTCGGATCCGGAAGATGTAGATCCCCAAGGGAATCCCGGTACTGGAAGAAATCATCCCGAGAGAGCGCCGAGACTTTTTGTTTATTATAATCTGGGGCCTTCATCTGTAAAAGGTTCATATAGTCAAAACAACAGTATGGAGGTTTATCCAAATCCTGCAGGTGATTATATTCATCTTAAATTTTCAAGTGATTCTCCTTCAATGATCAATATTTTTGATCTAAGTGGTAAAAAAATCAGATCATTTGAAATTCATTCTTCTTCAGCAACAATTGACATTAGCGATATGAATAAGGGAATATACATCCTGAATGCAGTGCGAGAGAATAATAGTTTTTCAAAACGCCTGATCATTAACTAATTCCCTTTTAAAATAGTTCTAATCTACCTGTTTCCAAGTAAGGAAGCAGGTAGATTTATTTAAATGAAAAAGACTTATTCTCAAATCATCAGGTTTTAAAGAAAATAAAGCAATGTCTCTCTTTACAGTAAAAAGAATCATAACATCTACCCTAATCCTGATCCTGACCGTCATTACAGCATTTTCACAGGGAAGTTATACGATAAGCGGAAAAGTAATTGATGCCGAAACAAAGGAACCATTGACTGGAGCTGCAATACAGGTGAAGAATTCCTCTATTGGAACGGTAACAGGGTTGGATGGACAGTTCAATCTTAAAAATGTAGCAGCAAATAACGTTACAATTTTAGTATCGTATATTAGTTACGTGCTGAAAACCATTGAACTTGACTTTGGAGACAAATCCAGCGTGCAATTAATCATCGAACTTGATCCAGTTGCTACAAACCTTGAAGAAGTTCAGGTGAAAAGCAAAGCTGAGGGGCAGGTGAAAGCAATGCTCGATCAGAAACAAGCTGTGAATATTAAGAATATTGTTTCCTCGGAACAGATCGAAAAGTTTCCGGATTTGAATGCTGCGGAAGTGCTCCAGCGTATTCCTGGAATAACCCTGCAAAGAGACCAGGGAGAAGGCAGATTCGTTCAACTTAGAGGAACACCACCTGAATTAACCAATTTTAATGTCAATGGGGAGCAGATTCCCTCTCCCGAAGGGAATGTGCGATATGTTGGGCTGGATGTAATATCAGCTGATCAGATCGATTTTATAGAGGTGACAAAAGTACTCACTCCCGATATGGACGGTGATGGAATTGGCGGTACAGTAAATATCATTACCAAAACTGCGAAAAGCGAGATCCCGGATATAAGAACTTCAGTTGTCGGTGGCTATAACAATCTTCGAAAAACCGGTAATTACCAGATGCAGTTTTCCTATGGCCAGCGCTATAATAAGTTTGGATTCAACCTGAATGCAAGTCAGTATGTCAATAACCAGGGTTCTGATAATATGGAATTTAAATATGAAAAAAGTACTTTTTATGGGAATCAGGATGAAGGAATTAATAATTATCATGTACAGTACAGGGAAATTCAGCTACGGCATTACAATATAAAAAGGGTACGAACAGGACTCAGTGCAACCCTGGACTATGAGTTCAATCCCAATTCTTTACTATACCTCAGAGTAATGCATAATCGTTTTTCAGATAATGAAGTACGTAGAAGGGTTGTTTACGACCTGGATGATGCTGTTACTGAGCAGTCTTATCTGTACGGCGGAATTGACCGTGACATTAAGAATCGGGAAAAAATTCAGACCATAAATACATTAAATTTTGGAGGTGAACACCGTATGGGCATGCTATTTGTAGATTACGAGGCTGCTTATGCCCTGGCAAGGGAGGATCAACCAAACAGGGTTGAAGTGCTGTTTGACAATCCAGGTCAGGCTATTTTTATGAAATTTGACCTGACAGAAAAGGACTGGCCAAGGTTAATATTACCGAGAACAGTGGATTCTACAAATGCATTTGATTATCCGAATTACGAGTTTGAGGAATTGTTGTTGCTGAATAGCCAAATCATTGACAGGAACATCACCTTCAAAATAAATCTCAAAATACCATTTAATATTGCAGGACATGAGGGATTTTTTAAATTTGGAGGAAAAACCCGCTTCAAAGAAAAAGTCAGAAATATCGATGCAGATGTGTATTCTGCATATTTCACTACTTCCAGAACATATCCCGGAGAGGGTCCTGAACTGTTGTTTACAGATGTAGTTGATGATTTTTCCGTGGGTAATTTGCTTAACAGAGGATATACAATAGATTATATCCCCTCTTCAACAAAAATGTATGATTTCTTTCAATATTATAAACAGTTTTTCATTCTGGAAAGAACAGGTACAAAGTTTCGTTCCTATGGAGAGGATTACACCGCCAACGAGGATATTTATGCGGCCTATGGAATGCTCAGATACGATATCGATAACTTAATGCTGCTGGGAGGGATAAGATATGAAAGAACAGATATACGGTATGAAGGATTCAGGATACTTACCAATACAGCGGGCAGGTTTGAAGATATTGATACTTTGAGAGATTCGAGATCACATGAATTTCTTTTACCCCAATTCCAGGTCAGATACAGAGTAGGAAGCAATACCAACCTGAGGGCAGCACTTACATACAATTATTCAAGACCGAATTTTGAAGATGTCCTTCCTTACCGTCAGGAAGACAGGGATGAAGTTAAGTTTGGTAATCCGGATCTCAAATTTCCTCGAGCTATGAATATTGACATTCTTGCGGAGAGGTTTCTTCCAGGTGGAGCACTTGTGTCGGGAGGTGTCTTTTACAAAGAGATCGAAGACTTCATTTTCTATTATAAACGATTTGCATTCGAAGGAGATCCAAGCATAGGAAATTTCTCGAGAAGTCAAATTGAACAGGCATTCAATGGAGATGTGGCATCAGTGTATGGAGCTGAATTGGTAAGTCATTTTAAAATGCCATTTCTGCCTGGTTTCATGAAAAATTTAGGCGTTTACCTAAATTATACCTATACTTTATCTGAAGCGTTTATCAATAAACGCTATCCGGCAAATGAAGTCACCAATGTACTCATATTCGGAGAAGATAATTCCGGATCTTTCAGTTCTGGCGAAGAAAAAGAGATGATTACCCTTCCCGGACAGGCTAAGCATACCACAAACTTGGCTTTATTCTACGAAACAGATAAGTTTTATGTAAAAATAACAGCAAATTATCACGATGCCTTTTTATACAGTATTGGTGTAGACCCTGATCTGGATGTATATTATGATGAAGCTTGGCATCTTGACCTCACAGCGAATTATAAGTTATCCGATCATTTTACCATTTTTACAGATTTTGTAAACCTGACAAATGCACCTCTTAAGTATTATCTGGGAACTCCCGACAGGGTCCAGCAACAGGAATATTACTCGTGGTGGGGAAGAATTGGACTAAGAATGAAGTTTTAACAACAATTGTTAGGCCGCTATTGATCGCAAATATTAACAATACTTCAGATATTTTTATTATTCACCTTTATTCCGATTTAAACTATGAAATCAAATTTAAGTTTTAAAGTTGCACTGATATTATTTAGCTTGATACTATTAACAAATTGCAAAGACAAGAGCGAAATCGTTAAAAAAAGTTATTATCCTATTGAGACTGAGATTCTCACAGCATCAGTTGAAACCGATCCGGTAATTGCTGTTGAGGATGATGATGCTGCAGACGATCCTGCGATCTGGTTGAATTGGAATAAGCCTGAAAACAGCCTGATTGTGGGTTCAAATAAAAAAGCGGGCATAAACCTTTATGATTTAACGGGTAAGGAGGTGTTTTTTGCTGAAGAAGGACGGATAAACAATGTGGATTTACGATATGGCTTTGATCTGAACGGCAAAGAAGTAGATCTTGTTGGTGGAAGCAACAGGACCTTGAATACAATTTCACTGTTTATTATACACGGAGAGAATCGAACCCTTGAAAAGGCTCATGCCAGGAATATAGTATCGTCAGTTGACGAGGTCTACGGTTTCTGTATGTATAAAAGCCCGGTAAATGAAATAATGTACGCATTTGTAAATGGAAAAAACGGCACCATTGAGCAATGGCGACTTTTCTCGACAAATGATGACAAGGTAGATGCTGAATTGGTTAGGTCATTGAAAGTAGATACACAGCCGGAAGGAATGGTTGCTGATGATGAAGAAGGGTTTTTATATGTTGGAGAAGAGGAGACCGGTATATGGAAATTCAATGCGGAGCCGAATGCCGGTACGGAAAAATCTTTTGTTGCTTTATCCGGCGACTCCAATTCAGCTATCGAGTTTGATATTGAGGGTCTTACAATTCTATACAAACCCGATGGTAAAGGATATCTCATTGCCTCCAGTCAGGGCAATAACTCCTATGCTGTTTTTACAAGGGAGGGGAATAATGATTACTTAACGAGTTTTAAGATCGAAGAGGGCGAAATTGACGGTGTATCTGAAACAGATGGTCTGGATATCACACATTTCTATTTGAACGAAGTTTTTCCGGCAGGTATTTTTGTTGTCCAGGATGGTTATAATTATAATAGTGATACCCTTACAAGCCAGAATTTTAAAGTAGTGGACTTTAGAAGGATGGCTTATCTGATCAATTCGGAAATGGAGCTGGATCATGCGTATATGCCTTATATAAAGTAAGAAACTAAATTATCTATTTCACCCTTTTGTCGATGTACTTTGAATAGATCGTGCGTAAAACGCCCATGTAGTCCATCTTAAACTCCAGCAGGTCGCCCACCTTATAATTCTTCTCATTATCGCCCAGATCTATGACAAACATATCGGAACTGGCACCTACCATTTCTATATCCGGGTCAACCGGGTGAATATGGCTCTCTTCTACATCCAGCAGTCCGATATCAATAATGGCCCTGTAGGAGCGTTTTCCCAATTGCTCCTCATCGAATTCAAAGGTATTTCCTTCCACATTCTGGCCCATTTCGCCAATGGGAACCTGTGGTTTTTCACTCAGCTCGATGATCTCACAGAACAGACTGAACACATCGGAGTGCATCTTTTCGATGGTGGAATCATTATAGAGATCGGTGCCCAGGTAAAGCGTCTCTCCTACCCTGAAATGGTTGATTCCTTTGGGTAATAGTTTCTGAAAAATAAGGGGTATGGTAACTGAAGACCCTCCTGAAACATAGGGTATGTGTCTGTTGAACTTGGCCTCCACGAGTTGCTCATAGAGGCAAAGCTGGATGAGCTTATCATGGTTGGGCAGCACACCATACAGGCAGGTGAGGTTGGTTCCAATGCCCACCACCTCGATATTTTTCAGTTTGAACACTTCTTCATAGAATGCCATGAAATCTTCACCCATAATCCCCTCCCTGAGTTCCCCCAGTTCGATCATGATAATGATCTTGTGGGCTTTATTCTGCCGCTGGGCCTCTTCAGAAAGCAACTTAATTGTTCTACTCTCTGTGTTCATGCTGATATCTGCATACTCAACCACACTTTTTACAGCCCGCTTCGCAGGAGGTTTGATGTAAATGGTCTCTATATCAGGCCTGATGGATTTGATCATCTTTAGGTTAGATACCCTTGAGTCGCATATTTGACTGATATCAAGTTTCAGCAATTCCGAAAGAAAAAGCTTGTTACCACAAAGCATCTTGGTAACCACCGAGAATTGTATGTTATTCTTTTTGAACAACTTGTCAAGATAGTCGAAGTTTTCGGTGAGCTTCTTGCTATCCAGTTCTATATATGCCATTTCCTTTTTTCGAAGTTTTTTCGAATGGTATTGGTTAACTGTTTGTTATAAAAATAATATGTGTGGCGAATTATCAGCTTGCGGTGCTTTTATAACGCATCTCCTTGTACTTGCTGGTGAAACCAACCTTTTCATACAGAAATCCTGCAGGATTTTCCGGTTCAACATGCAGGGCAATATCCCCCTCAGCATGTTTGATTGTCTCCTTCATCAGATGTTTACCTATGCCCTGCCCCCTCATTTCGCTATGGGTGGCTATGTATACCAGGATATTCTCAGGTATATAACCCTGCATGCCTGTACGGTTCACTATAACAACACCGGATATGTCTGATCCTGAATAAGAAACGAGAATGAATCCTCCAAATGAATCATACTCTTTTAATGCATAATCGGCACATTTTTCGATATGTTCACGCGGATCTCCGAACTGTTCCAGGTGTTGAAAAAGGAAGTCGATGATCCCATTTTTGGTTTCTGCATCAGGCTTTGAAGTCTCATTGAACATTTTTGTCTCAATCATAATTGTATTATTTTGTTTCTACTACACCCATTATACAGAAAAAAACGAGAATCGCAAATTTTTTTTGACCACTGACTGCAGTGTATCGAGAAATATAGGTTATTCTAACATATTTTGTTTAATCTTTATTAACTAAAAGTTAACATTACGATTTGAACAAAAAGTAAATAGTCCTGTTTAAGAATCATTGAAAACGAAAGAAACTTTTTTTACATAAATCGTATCTAAAATAGATAAGATGAATTTGACCGGATTTGAACGCATATTGAACAGTGCCCTTGCTCTCTACAGTAAGTATGGAATAAAAAGTATTACCCTGGATGATCTTTGCAGGGAGCTTGGAATATCCAAGAAGACACTCTATCAGCACATTCAGGATAAAAACGATCTGATCCGAAAAGTAATCGATTATGAAATTGGTCTGCAGAAAATATCGATGGAGAAAATGTTCCGTTCCGAAATCAACGCGATCGATGAGCTGATCTATGTGAACAAAATGATTCATGAGAATCAGAGCATCCACAATCCGACATTTTATTATGATCTGAAAAAATATTATCCCGATATCTATGCTGAATGGCTCGAATACAAGAGAAAGAAGATGTTTGAGATGATTCACCGAAACCTGGAAAAAGGAATCTCCGAGGGGCTATACAGAAAGGACCTGAACTCTATTATCATCTCCAAACTTCATATGTCGAGGACCGAATCGATGCATACCTCAGAAATCATCGACGAAAAGGAGCTGTCCAGCGCAAGATTTATAGACGAGGTATTCATTTATCATATACATGGAATCTGTAATGAAAAGGGGCTCGCATATTATTACCAGAAAAAATAGCAGTTAAACAAATAAGTCAATACGCATGAAAAAATCTATTATAGGCGCACTAGTCATTGGAATCGCACTGAATCTTCAGGGTCAGGCTGAACCCGGGGCAGCATCTGCTTTCACACTTGAGGAGGCAAAGGATTTTGCAGTAAATAATAATCTGAATGCAGAAAATGCCCGCCTGGATATCACTTCAGCGGATCGCCGTGTCTGGGAAACTGCAGCATCAGGCCTTCCGCAGTTAAGTGCATCGGCAATATATAACAACAACCTCAGCCTGGCCACGACACTGATACCCGACTTCCTTGGCGATCCCTCTGAAAAGATCGAAGTTCAGTTTGGAACAAAACATTATGCAACGGCAGGATTGTCAGCCACACAGCTAATTTTTAGCGGACAATATTTCGTTGGACTACAAACTGCCAAACTCTATAAAGAGTTCACCCAAAAGAATCTTGAATTAACGGAACAGCAGGTAAAAGAGTCAATAGCCCAGGGATATTACCTGGTATTACTGGCTGAAGAAACACTGGAAGCTTTGTCGGGGAATTACGATAACATGCAAACTATTTTTACAGAAACCAGCGAGCTGTATAAGGCCGGATTTGTTGAAGAGAATGATGTGGATCAGCTGGAAATCTCCCTGACCGACCTGGAGAATGCAGTTCTCTCCATGGAGAGACAGGTAGTTTCGACTACGAACCTGCTTAAATACCAGATGGGACTTGACCTGAGTCAGGAAATCATTCTAACTGACAACCTGGATGAAATGGTTTCCGAACTGAACTACCAATTGCTTGTGGAAAATGAACTGGACATCAGTTCAAACATCAACTACAAGATCCTCTCTGACCAGGAGAAACTGGCTATGATGGATATGAAACAGAAAAAAACCGATTTCATGCCTACACTCTCTGCCTTCTTTTCCCTGGATTACACTGCACAGCGGGACGAATTCAACCTCTTCAGTGGAGATGAAGACTGGTTCAAGGCATCGGCAGTCGGATTGTCCCTGGATATACCCATCTTCAGCAGTGGGATGAGAATGGCAGGTGTTGCCCAAAAACGAATTGCATGGGAGAAAGCGAGAAATTCGAAAGAGTTTGCAGCTAAAGGCCTGCGGGTGGAATATATGCAAGCACAATATGACCTGGCAAATGCGTATGAAAAATATGAAAGTGAGAAAAAAAACCTAAAACTTACTCAGAAGGTGATGACTAAAACAGAAATCAAATTTAACGAAGGAGTGGCATCCAGCCTTGAATTAACACAAGTGAATGACCAGTACCTCCGAACACTCAGCAGTTATACGTCGGCCATGGTGGAACTGCTTAATGCGAAAATGGCCCTCGATGTTCTAATGAATAAAATGTAGCGAAAGGAAAGATATATTTAAATTATTATATAACAAGCATCTACAATAAATAATAAATATGAACCATACATCCATGAAAAATCTGATATTTTTAATCATTGTACTGGCTGTTTCTTCGTGCGCTCCCCGGGGAACTGAAGATAAGAAGGCTGAGTTGGAGGAATACAGGAAGCTGGTAAAGGAATATACGGAGAAAGTTGAAGCACTCGAGAAGGAGATCGCTTTAACCTCCACAGATAAAAATGACGATCAGCGCGCAACACCTGTCAGGATTCTTCAGGTCGAACCCGGTGAATTCTCAAGTTATTTCACTGCTACCGGAACGGTTGAAGCATTGCAGGATGCGTTTATCAGTCCGGAAGTCAACGGACAAATCAGCGCCATCC
>CAYSMO010000065.1:0-11360 GCA_964432125.1 uncultured Bacteroidaceae bacterium
CCAGACAAAAATGCTGAGGAAGAAGAGTCCGATAAACAGCCGGATCACATTGAGCGAAAGCGAGCCGATCCGCAAACTGGCACGTTCAAATGCCAGGGCCGTAACGGTCCAGAATACCGCCACCAGCAACGCTGAAAATTCACCAATATACTCCTGCATTTATCTTCCGGTTTTCAGCTGCAATAGTAAGCAAAAAAGTTGAAAGTTCTAATCCAGCAGTTCCAGCCCTTCCAGGGCCGATTGGCCGCCCGGGGAGTTCATCAGGGCCTTGTTGAACAGCACCTTTGCCTCCCTGTACTTCTTCATCTGGAACTTGGTCCAGCCGAGCATCAGCAATGCATCATATTCGAAAGGGTAGAGGTTCACCACCTTGTCGAAGAGTTTCTCGGCTTCATGGTACTCTTTCCTGCCGTAATAAACGAGACCGAGCCGGTGCATGGCGACGGTATTGCCGGGTGCTATCTCAATGATTTTTTTATACTGACTGATCACCACATCCCAGTTCCCCATGGCTGCAGCCGGATAGATCAGTCCGAATCTCGGTTCAATGGCGAAGGGTTTCAGGCTGAGTGCCTTGTTGTAGAAACTGTATGACTCGGTGAACTGACCTGCTGAATAGAGGAGCCATCCCAGGCGCAGGTTCACCTCATAGGAATCTTCGCTGTAGATCGCTTTCAGGTCACTGATGGATGCCTGCAGATCGCCACTGGCTTCCTGCAGATAGCTGCTCTGGAATCCTTTTATAACATTTGAGTATTGTGTGTCCTGGCCCCGGGCCGGAAGCAGCAATGCTGCGAGCACTAAGCTGAAACAAAGATGTTTTATTTTGTCCATTTGATACCTCCTGTAATTAGATGACTGTAATATGTTTGTTTATTTAGCGGGTTCAACATATCGTTGTCGGGGAAAAACCAGCTGCTTAGGGTCTGGTATTTATAGCCGATGAAAATTTGCATTTTGGAACGGTACAGTGGAATGATGCCGTTGATTTCCAGAACAGAAGCATTCTTCTCAATACTGTTGTAGGCAATGGCATTGCGGACATCATAGAAATTATAATGTTCGGGGGCTTTTCCGGTAACCTCCAGCCAGAAATTGTTATGCAGCTTCACCCCGACTAACGGCTTTATAACAAACTCCGTATTGGTGACCCCATTAAAACTGTGAAATTGTGCATATCCATCAATGCTGAGATAGAGGTTGAGGTTGGCCAGTGGGTAGGCGGTAGCATGAACGCCGGTTTGCAGGGTGCCTATATTGTTGAAATTGTGTCGTACGAATGACACGCCCAGGTCGAAAAATCTCGCTTTCGCTTCTACCTGCATGCTGGTTACCCAGTTGCGGATCTCCAGGTTGCTCACCGGGGTTCTGTTCGTTCCCGATTCAGGTCCATAGTCTGCTGCATCGTATATTGGCAGGGTGGTATTCAGGTAATGAACACCTGGAGTAATGAGCAATCCCTTTACCGGGGTTATCTCCATGTTGACGCTGTATTCAAGCTGATTAACAGGTTGTTCAGCAGAGAGGTATCCAATTCCACCCACGGTGGCATAGGAAAGCTCGTTTTTATTCAGGTAGGCGACCTGGTGTTTGAGAATAACGGCTTTTCCAATTCGGTGAGACAAACCAACCTGTGCAAAATTTATACTGTGGGTGGCTTTCCGGGTACCGTTCACCAGGGGATCCACCCCATCTACGATGCGATCCAGGATGCTTCCTGCATTGGAGGTTGACCAGGCATAATTGAGGTCGAAGGAGACGAAACTGATGGAATCATTGATCCCTATCTCCGCCTTCTGTTCGATTGTAAGCGCAGCGGTTTGAAGAAGGGCATCATTGTCCCTTCCGGAATATTTATAGGCGTAATAGAGGTATTCATTGGCAATGGGATCGCTGCTGTTGTGGCCCAGTGCATTCCTGTAATATTTTATGGCTTGCCGGTACCGTTCCATCGAGAACCAGGCGTAGGCAATCCGCATCTGCAGGTAATAATAGTCGATCCCGGCATCCAGGGCCTCCCTGCCGGAGATGGTCAATTCTTTCCAGTCACCCCTCAAATATTGGTTGTAGGTAGTTGTGTCAACCTGGATAAAGTTCAGATTCTGTCCGTAAACCGCCGTACCACAGAAAAACAAAATTATAAGAATCAATCGTCGCATCGTTCAAGTTTTGTAATTGCCCCTTTGCGTTCAACAACCAGCGATTGAATACCCCTTTTGCTGATTGTTGTTTGAAATTTCATTGTGTTCAGCTCTTTTTTCAAAAACAGGTTCCTAAGAGAAGAGTCCAGCCTGATTTCCGAAGGGGAGATATGGTCATCAATGCTAACATATTCCATTTCGTATTCAGCTTTTGCCAAACGGATAAACGGACTGATAAAGTCGTGAAACCAGAGAATTCTTTTAGGATAAACCAGGGAGAGCGGGTAGTTGTCTTTTAAAACCAGGTCCTGGTAAAATCCTTCCTGTACATTATAGCAGCTAAGGAAGAAATAGTATAGCAGGCAGTTTTTCCCCCCTTCAAAATAGGTGAAGCGAAACTGGTTCTCATCCCGGTCGAAATAAGCAATGGAACCCGATCTGCTGCAGGCGAGATAGGTCTCATTTTGGGGATTTACCTTG
This sequence comes from uncultured Bacteroidaceae bacterium, assembly GCA_964432125.1. Lineage (GTDB taxonomy): Bacteria > Bacteroidota > Bacteroidia > Bacteroidales > M55B112. The sequence goes on from CAYSMO010000065.1 coordinate 2,622, forward strand.
ACCTCCCATTGCACCTCTTCTATATCCCGGAATCCTGTTACTTTAAACTTCAGAATTTCACCCGGTGTAAGATGAAAGGCATTTTTCAACAGGTCATTTACCTCGATACTGGAGACCTTCTCATTCTCCTGCGGTTTTTTGTATGAGCAGAAGCTATAGCTGTTTTCCTGGTGAAGCACATAACTGCTGATTGGATAATCTTTTGTAACCGATCCGATAAAGGGAAATTCCTGTACCTGGAAATGGAGGTGCGGATAAGGAGATCTTCCGGAGTTACCGCATTGTGCGATTACCTGTCCGTATTGTACCTTATCGCTTTCCTCTACCTTGATACTTCCCTTTTTCAGGTGACTAAGTTTGGTGTATATACCGTCATCGTGTTTGATGACAATGGTATTTCCCCAGTTTTGCTGTAGGTTCACTTCTCCGATCACGTTGTCATCAATATCATTCACCACTTTTTCCACAACACCTGTTTCCGGTGCTATTACCGGTTTGCCGAAGCAATAATAGTCTTCCGGATAGTCTCCGTTGTTTTTATACTGAGAGCCCTCCCTGTTCAGTATTACGAAATCCCATGCATGTCGCCACTGATCTTTGTGGGTATGCGCACCGTTATGTCCCTGAGAAATGTCCCAGGTACCGAAGAATGGGAGTTTGATCTGACTGATATGTTTAAATCGGAAACGCTCTTGGTTATTCAGAAAGATGTACAGGTTCTTTTCCGGGGAATTGTATTGGTAATATACCTCAGCCAGTGCAGGCGAATATTCCGATCTGAACTTGAGGACATAGATAAACAGCAGCACCACCATATTGAAGGGCAGGGAGTAGACCGGCAGCTTTACGATCAGGAAGATGGTGTTCAGGCTGATGGTGATAATTGCCACGAGGGGGATCAGGATGATGATCCAGGTATAGGACCTGATGGAGGGTATCAGGAAGAATCCTCCCAGGGCAATGGAGGTAAGGATGTAATTGAATCCGATATAGCTGTAATCGATTTGGGTAATGTTTGCGCCGATCAGGTCATAAAAGAGATAGGCAACAAAAAAACCTATGACAGACAACGAAAAGGCGATCCGGCTATACAACAGCAGACCAAGAGCGATCAGCATACCTGTAAGAATGCTGTACTGAAAAAGGATGGCGCTGAGTGATATGAAATAGGTTCTGATTATTTCAGGAAAGGGGATCGAATTAAAGAACTCATGAACGCTGATCAGCCTGCTGCCCCCCACCTGGTACAGTTCGTTGAGGGTATAGATCCCCCTTTCGCTGATTCCCAGTGCATCGAAGCTTCGTGTGGCTGTAATGAATACCCAGAGGGAGAGAATGAAAGGGACACTCAGGTAGGGCAGTCCGTATTTTCCGATAACCCCCTGAAGCGACACTGAGATAAAGAATGTAAAGAGGGCGGCCAGCAGGATAATGATAAACAGATGTACACCGAAGCTGTAATAGATGCCCAGGCCGAGACCGACGAGCAGACTGTTGAACCCATAGAAGCCCTGGGCGGTAGTTGGTTTATGAAGGTTTAGGATGAACGCGGCGCAGGAGGTGGTTACCACGGCAAGCAGGCCTGCCAGTCCGGCATGGATATCGTAAAATGTTACGACAAGCAGAATAACCGCAAAAGGTTTATGCGTTGAAAAGAAGATCTGGGAATAACTGTTCAGAATACTTGAAAAGAAGTATCCCACATTTTCCTTTTTGAGTCTGACCGCCTGCATCCGATAGTAATATTACTTAAAGTTTGATCTCCATCAGGTGTTCAGGAACCCTGTCATGTGCATTCATTGAGGCATGGTCCTCACTTTCCCTGATAATATTAGGTTGCCCGTCTGTATCGATCATAACAATTTTGGGTCTGTATGTAATAAACTGCATCCATTGTGTCATATTGTATGCACCGATGCGACTGATTACTACAGGATCGCCTTTTTCAAGCAGCGGGAACTGCACTGCACTTCTGATCACATCGATATTCATGCACAGCGGACCATAGATGGTTGTGTCTTCAGTATCGGGCTGGTGATCTTCAGCCGGGACAATGTTGTGTTCATACCAGAAGGAGGTAAAGAGCATATTGACCCCGATGTCGACCACGAGTGAACGCCTGCTGTCTGCCAGCCGTTTGTTGGCCAGGACGGTTCCTGCAATGTATCCTGCATCATCGATCAGTGCCCGTCCCGTTTCCAGAAAAAGGGTCGGCATGCGGTCGTGTCGTATATCTGAATTGGTCAGTGCACCTGTGATTGCTTCGGCATAGTCGTCGAACGACGGACAGGTATCCGATCCGGGAAGATAGGCCCCCTTCAATGTGTTCTTGGATGCGAAGCCACCACCGACATCGATATATTTGATTGCGTGATCGAATTTCCGGTCGATTCGCACTGCCAGTGCAGCCAGTTTCGAGGTTGCCACACCATAGGCGGTGGGTGTCATGATATAGGTGCCAATGTGGGTGTGCAGTCCAACGAGCTCAATATTATCTGCGGCCATGATCTTGTTCACTGCTGCCCACGCTTCGCCGTTTTCGTAGTTGAAGCCGAATCGGTCCCACAGTGGGTAGATGCCGGTATCCATGTTGATCCGAATGGCCACTTTGGCTTTTTCGCCGCCTTTCCCAACAATATCAATAATTTCATAAAGCTCATCGAAATGGTCGATATGGATCAGCGAACCATTCTGAATGGCCAGCAGCAGGTCGTCGCGTGATTTATCCGGCCCATTAAAGATAATTTTATTTCCCGGGACCCCGTTGGCAATCGCTTTTTCATATTCAAAGCCAGAGACCACCTCTGCCCAGGAGCCCTCCTGGTGGTATACCCTGCAAACGGCATTCATATAATTGGTCTTGTACGACCAGGCGAACTGAACCTTCGGATACCGGGTAGTGAAGGCAGATGCCGCCTCCCGGTATGTCTCCCTGATTGTTTTTTCCGAGAGGATGTACAAGGGGGAACCGAAGTTCTCCAGGAGCTCCTTGATGCTGTTGTTATCTATTTGAGTAATTGGTCTGACATTTGTTTTCATGCCGAATTTATCGGGAACACCGGCATTGATCCGGTTGATTGCAGGTCGGTCGAATTTTGGCTTTTCCATCGTTTTCTATGAATTTCTTTATATTATTAATTCGTTTTTCTTATGTTGTTCACGCACCGACTATCTTTTTTCGATTTTTTCTGATATCCGGGTTCCGTCATTTGATACCATATGTATAATATATGTTCCTGGCACCATCTTGCCTGTTCCAATACTCAGGTGACTGGTTTTGGGGAGAAATGGTTGGTTGGCCACCTGGCGGCCAGCTATATCATGAATGGTGATTTCTCCTCCTGAAAGCAAGGAAGGGTCGGTCAGTTCAACATGCAACGTTTCATCTGCCGGATTGGGGTAGATTTTCATGGACGGTTGGAGTTGTGCTGAAGCTGACTTGGCTGTTCCCCCCAGTGCGTACACATTTGTATAGATCAGGTAATAGGAGTCCTGCCATATATACCTGTATGCCAACAATTTAGTTTCTTTGCTTCCGGTTTTTAGCTCAGCAAATCCTCCGTCGGAGAGGTTCAGCAGTACGGTGCCCAATTCGTTGATTACTTTCATTCCATAGGTGTAGATATATTCTGAGCCGATCAGATCTGCTTTGTTATATGTATATAGCAATTCGATATTGTCATCTGAATTGAAGATTTTTCTTGACAGGAATTTTACATCCGAAAGCAAATATCCTGAAGGTACCTGGAGATTAATCGTTTTAAAGAGCGAGTGATCTTCATTGTAGATGCGGCACTGTTTCAAAGGGACATCCATTACAAAATATTTGTATTCCCCATCATCGATTTTTGTGAGTGTACCAGAGAAGCTATAGGATTGTTCAAGCTGGATCTGGCCTTTCAGTGCCAGTCCCGCGAGGATCAGAAGAATTGATAATATTGTTGTTTTCATGTTTTTATTTTTTTCTACCGTTGAAAAATCTATATTCAAATAAGGGGGATTACTGTTGAAATTTTCTACCCATTGGTATGAATTTTACTTTGTTGAGCTATAGTTCTCCGCTGATTGAGAGTTTTTCAAAATCACTGATATTTCCGATCAGGTCGTAAGAGTACCTGATAAACATTTTACCAATTTCGAAATCGGTCATAGATTCAACTGTTTCTCCCATTGCCAGTTGGACCAGGGCCTCGGGAATATTTTGTCCTGCACCCACTGCCAGGTACACCCATGCCGGTATTCTCGGATTGATCTCAATCAGGTAGTATTCTCCCTGGTTGGTTTTGATCATTTCAAGTTCCATGCCTCCTTTCCACTTGTTCTGTTTAAAGAGATCGCGTGTTATCTGCAGTAACTTTTTATCGCCCAAAGTAATTCCGCTCCAGGCCTTCCCTTTGTCGGTGATATATTGCTTGCGCATGGGAACTGCGGCAACGGTCCGTCCCGTGCCGTCGCCCAGTGCAATAACGTTGACCTCCGTTCCCCTGATAAATTCCTGGATAATGACCGGCAGTCCCCACTTGGCGCTGATCTTGTTGAAATGGTTGATTACCTGGTCGGAGTTGTAGGCGATATAGGCATCATAAAATTTTCCTTTGACCAGGAGCGGGTATTCGAACTCCTCTTTGAGTCCGGCCACATCATTTACTGAGGTGATTGCCTTGCTCAGGGGCACCTTGATTCCATATTTTTCACCGAACTGGTTCAGGTTCCCCTTCTGCCGTTCTTCAAATTGGTCGAGGGATGGAAGGTATGTTTTGATGTTGTTTTCTGAAAGCAGTGATTCAGATTTCATGAATGTGAAGAGTTCGGCATCCAGGTTGGGGATGATCAGGTCGATCGGATCTTTCTGGTGTATCTCGAGGATGCGTGCCATAAAGGGCTCCGTTCCTACTGATGGGTAGGGTATCAGGTAGGTTTTATCGAGGGCCCCCTCCATGTAGATGCCCGGTTCCATATTTTCATAGGCCAATCCTATGATCCGCACATCGAACTTGTCAGACTCCCTGATTCCCCTGATCACGGGGATGCCTGGTCCGGGGTTATCCGTATTGTTCAACCCGGTGATGGCGATGGTGATTTTTCTTTTATTCATCGGTGTCAGTTTCAATAAGGTTGAGTCTGCGAAGCGTGTGTGCAAAATCGTCGATGTACCGCTGAAATGTTTTCTGGTCAACATCGTATTCATCCATAATTGAAGATTCAATCTCTTCCATGGACAATCCTTTGGACACCATCTGCAGGATCGCCTTGCCGGTGGCGTTGACAGAGAAGGATTCTCCTGAGTTCGGGTCGAAAATGAAGCCCGACTCGCTGACAGCAATATTCTCTTTAAGTTTCATCTTATAGTTTTATTTTAATTGTAAGCTCATGAGCTTGCTTTGTTCAGTTCATTGTCTTCCACCAGGGCAGACGGAGGTAATATTCATGATACAAACTTCAGCATTCTTCGGGTAAGAATTGTTATAGAATTTTTATTTTGATGTGTAAAATTCAATGATCAATAATCGGACCGGAATTGTATGAATTGGATCCTGAATGGGCGGAGTATTTAACGGGTCTGCATCTTTTGAAGGGTTTTAATTATCTTATCGTTGATGATTGGTGACGGATCATATTTCTGATGATAGTTGACGGATTAAATCTCATCGATCCCTTTCATGTCGATTTCACTGCCGACCCTGAACTGGGAGACTGTTACACCGGTAATTTTTTTAAACTGGTTAGAGAGGTACTGCACGCTGGAGTAGTCCATCATGTAGGCAATTTCGCTCAATGAATAGTCCTCCTCCTTCAGCAGGTGTTTGATGCGTTCGATTTTTTGCAGGATGATATATTTTTCCAGGGTACCATTTTCATGTTCTGAAAATATTTTTGAAAGGTGGGGATAGCTGAAGCCCAGTTTCTCGACGAGGTAGTCTGATTTTCTGACGATGGAGTTAACGTTGTTGAGGTGGTGGATCAGTTCGATCACAGCGATCTTGATTTCGCCCACCAGCTTGTCATCCCGGTTTTCCAGGAGGCTGAACCCGTATCTGTTCAGGATGCTGTTGATTTTTTCGTGAGAGATGTTGGATTTGCCGTAAGATATTTTGGCCTTTCCGAGGGAGATCTCGTGCACGATGATTCCGCTCTCTTCAAGTTTCTCTTTCAGGAACAGTTTACAGCAGTGGCAAACCATATTTTTAATATGGACCGTCTCTGTGATATGTTTAGGTTTGCCTGTCATTGCAGTAATTATTCAACTAATAAAGGTACGAAGATTTTTTTTTACAAATGTGGATGGCTAATTGAAGACTTCTTTTGTGACTGTAGTTTTCTCTCCTGTTTTTTCTCTATTTTTACTTCTGCAAAACAAAAATAATATGCAAAAGGAAGAACTACTAAAACAATTGTCGGTTTGCGTGGAGAAGGGCAAAGCCGACAGGGCCACGCCGACACCGCCGGAGATGAAGGACCAGGATGGGGCGAAGGAGATTGCGATGCAGCTGTTGGAGATGGAGACACCGCCTGACGAGATCCTTAGTGTGGGATTGATCCCGGGGATGAAGCGGATCGGTGATCTGTACGGTGAAGGGAAGGTGTTCGTGCCACATCTGCTGCTGGCGGCCCGGGCGATGAATATGGCGATCGCCCTGCTTAAACCCTATTTTGATGCAGGAACGATTGAGCGAAAGGGGACCTTTATCATTGGAACGGTGCAGGGCGATCTGCACGATATTGGAAAGAACCTGGTGAAGGCGATCGTTGAGGGATCCGGCTGGGAGGTGATCGACCTGGGTACCGATGTGGGTGCGGATCGGTTTATCAGTGCTATTGAGGAGCACCCGAATGCGCCGGTGGGTTTGTCGGCACTGATCACAACAACGATGGTGAATATGGAGCAGATCGTGGGACAGATTCGGGAGAAGTACCCTGAGAAGAAGATTCTTATTGGGGGAGCGCCGGTTACCCAGGAGTATTGCGATAGTATCGGGGCGGATTTCTTTTCACTCTATCCGCAGGAGGCAGCGGAATACCTGAAATCGCTGATTTGAAAATTTTCGATCATTCGAAAAATTATTTTTTATGGGAAGAATTACTGACAGGTTGCGTGAGAAGGGGACGCTGGTATCGGATGGTGCCTGGGGCACGTTTATCCATGAAAAGGGTCTTCGATCGGATGAAGCACCTGAGTCTTGGAACCTGACGCGACCAGAAGACATTTATGAAGTGGCACTGAGCTATGTTGAGGCGGGTGCGGATATGATCCTGACCAATAGTTTTGGGGGCAGTCCGTTTAAGCTGGCGCCTTACGGACTGGCCGAAAAGACCTATGAGATCAACAAGGCCGCTGCGGAGATTTCCAGGCGTGCGGCCAGGGAGGAGGTGCTGGTATTGGGCTCGGTAGGTCCAACCGGCAAGCTGCTGATGATGGGCGAAGTTTCTGAGGAGGAGATGATGGCGGGGTTTGCTGAACAGATTCGCGGACTGGTTGACGGAGGGGTGGATGCGATTTTGATCGAGACGATGTCGGACATGGATGAGGCGAGGGTGGCGATCAGGGCAGCACGTTCTGTTACAGATGTTGAGGTGATGTGTACCTTTACTTTCACCCTTACACCGGCCAATGAGTATCGAACGATGATGGGTACATCAACTGCTGAGGCTGTTGAGATGTTGGTTCGTGAAAGGGCCGATGTGATTGGAGCCAACTGTGGTAATGGTACTGCAGGAATGGTTGAGATAGTAAGGCAAATAAGGTTGACTGATAAGAATATACCGGTGCTGGTACATGCCAATGCCGGGATGCCGGTTTTGAAGGATGGGGTTTCAGTGTTCCCGGAATCGCCTGCTCAGATGTCGGCACAGATCGGCGATCTGATCCTTGCCGGAGCCAATATTGTGGGAGGTTGCTGCGGGACTACGCCAGAGCATATTAGCCGGATCGTTCAGGTGGTGAGGGGATAGCTTGATTGGGTAATGGGAGTTATGGCCTGGGGGAATACCTGGCGCTGGCAGAGGAGTAATACCGGAATAAGAAGGTGTATGGAAGTCCATTCCGGGAAATGATAACCAATGGTTCAAAGAATTACTATCGGGGAGTATTTGAAAGGGAAGCCCTTGCTTCCCCTGATTGATGTGCGTACACCGGCCGAGTATGAGTCGGGACATATACCGGGGGCGGTGAATATCCCCCTTTTTTCCAACGAGGAGCGTGCCAAAGTAGGTACTTTATACAAGCGGGTATCGGTGGAACGGGCTTATGAAGTGGGGTATCGTTTTGTAACGCCGAAGCTCGATTGGTTTGTGCAGGAGGCCAGGAAGGTGGCAGTTGGTGGATGTGTTGTAGTCTATTGCTGGCGCGGCGGAATGCGGAGCAGGTCGTTTGCGGATCATATTTCGGAAGGCGGAATCGGAGAGGTTTTCGTGATAGAGGGAGGTTACAAGGCTTTTCGTCAGCACGCCCTTGAATCGTTTGAACAACCGGAGGTGATCCGCGTGTTGGGTGGGTATACCGGAAGTGGAAAGACCAGGATATTGAAGGAGCTGGAGCGGATGGGGGAACAGGTGATCGACCTGGAGGGAATCGCCCATCATAAAGGCTCAGCCTTTGGTTCAATTGGAGAGACTGAACAGCCAAAAAATGAGCATTTTACGAATCTACTGTTTTGGGAATGGAGGAAGTTGGATTTCACCCGTTCCGTATGGCTGGAGGATGAGAGCATTCATATTGGCAGGGTGTTTATCCCTGAAAAT
>CAYSMO010000066.1:0-11298 GCA_964432125.1 uncultured Bacteroidaceae bacterium
GTGGTGAAGGTAAACGACCTGGAGCAGCAGCAGCAGCTTGGGTTTACTGCGAAGACCCCCCGGTGGGCCATCGCCTACAAGTTTAAGGCGGAGCGTGTGCGCACACGGTTGTTGGGTGTGGATTTCCAGGTGGGAAGAACGGGTGCCGTAACCCCTGTTGCGAACCTGGAGCCGGTGCAGCTGGCAGGCACAACAGTGAAGCGTGCCTCGTTGCACAATGCAGATCAGATTGCGATGCTCGGACTGCGGGAGGAGGATCATGTGTACGTAGAAAAAGGAGGTGATATTATTCCTAAGATTGTCGGGGTGGATATCGAAAAGCGTTCGGGTGATCCATCGCCGGTGAAATTTATTTCAAGCTGTCCCGAGTGTGGAGCCGAGCTGACCAGGCTTCCGGGGGAGGCGGCCCATTACTGTCCCAACGCCTATGGTTGTCCGCCGCAGATCAAGGAGCGTATTGAGCATTTTGTGAGTCGAAAGGCGATGAACATCAATGCGGCTGAGGCGACGATCGGGTTGTTGTATAATGAGGGACTTGTGCATACGCCCGCGGATCTGTATAAGCTGCGGTACGAAGATGTGATCGGACTGGATCGTTTTGCAGAGAAATCATCCCGGAACCTGGTTGCCAGTATTGAGGAATCAAAGTCGGTCCCTTTTCCAAGGGTGTTGTACGCATTGGGAATCAGGTATGTGGGAGAGACGGTGGCAAAAAAACTGGCGATGCACTTTAAATCGCTCGATGCCCTCATGTCGGCCACGAACGAGGAGCTGATCGAAGTGGATGAGATTGGGGAGCGCATCGCAGCATCGGTAATGAGCTTTTTCAGCAACGAAAAAAATGTACGCATGACTGGTGAGCTGGTGAACGCCGGGCTCCGGTTTTCGATCCCCCGGGAAGAACAGGTTGCAGGGGAACAGGGAGATTCTGACCGGCTTGGGGGAAAAACTTTCGTGATTTCAGGTAAATTTTCTGACTATTCAAGGGATGAGCTGAAGGAGATGGTGGAGCAACATGGGGGGAAAAATGTTGGTTCGGTAAGCGCGAAAACATCGTATATCCTTGCAGGTGAGAATATGGGGCCAGAGAAACGGAAGAAGGCGGAGGCGCTTGGTATACCGGTGATTTCGATTGATGATTTTATGGATCTGCTAAAAAACTGATATTCTCCTGCAAAAATTGTACTTTTGATGCTAGAATGAGCCGGCTAAGTAAAAATATCGGGTATTGGGTGCTGAAAAAGCGTTTTAAAAAGTTGGACAGGGATAAATCCGTCCAGAATTTTGAAACTGCTTCGAGTGCGGTTATTGTCTTTGATACCATGCTTTCCGACAGTTTGCAGCCGATTAAGGAATTTACGAAATTTTTGAAAAAGCAGAAGATCAAAACCTCTGTATTGGGATATGTTAACGGAAAGGATATCCCCACGGAGATGATGCTCTGGCCGGGTATCGATTTTCTTACCCGAAAAAATGTGAACTGGTACGGGTGTCCGAAGGGAGAGATCGCAGATGCATATTTTGAGAAACAACCGGATATGCTCTTTGTTATAGCTTTTGAGGAGAACCTTACCATCGAATACCTGACACGGCTCTCTTTGGCAAAATTCAAGGTGGGGCGGTTCACAGAGCATGAGAATGACCTTGACCTGATGATCAGTCCGTTGAACAAAGATTGCAAAGTCGGCTATTTTCTGGAGCAGGTCAGACACTATATACACATGTTAAATCCATCAAAGTAATATATTTATGACGAACAGTGCGGCTTTTACAGGCACGGGGGTGGCTATGGTCACGCCATTTAGTAGCGACGGATCAGTGGATACTCACCAGCTTGAGGTCCATACAGAACGACTGATTGAGCAGGGTATCGAGTACCTTGTTGTACTTGGAACGACAGCTGAAGTTCCGACGCTGAAGAAGGAGGAAAAATTAAGAATTATAGAAGTTGTTAAGAAGGTGAACAGTGCAAGGGTACCGGTGGTTGTGGGGGCCGGTGGCAACAATACTGCTGATGTGATTGAATGGATTCGCACCGTCGGAAGCGATGGTATAGACGCCTATCTGAGTGTTAGTCCCTATTATAACAAGCCCTCCCAGCAGGGGTTGATGGAGCATTTTTCAGCCATCGCTGCCTCTTCGGATCTTCCCCTGATCCTGTATAATGTGCCCGGTAGGACCGGATCGAATATTGCGGCTGAGACAACGTTGGAACTGGCCCATGACTTTGGTGACAAGGTTGCAGCGGTGAAGGAAGCTTCTGGCGACCTGGCACAGATCATGAAGATTATCAGTGACAAACCTGCAGGTTTCCAGGTTGTTTCGGGTGATGATGCCATTGCCCTGCCGCTTATCAGTGCAGGTGCGTCGGGTGTAATTTCGGTAATCGGGAATGCCCTTCCGAAGATTTTTTCTGATATGGTGAGGGAGGCGTTGTCGGGCGATTTTGCTGCTGCACGGGAGAAGCAGTATAAACTGCTTTCTCTGTATGAATTGATTTTCCGTGAGGGGAATCCATGTGGGGTGAAGGCGTTGATGGAGATCCTTGGGTATGGGGAAGCGAACCTCAGGTTGCCGCTGATTACTGCCACGGAGGCGCTTGTTAATGATCTTAGAGAGGCTGTAAAAACCATTTGATCTACAGACATGTCGCCCCTAGCGGGGCTGGGGTTCGGTTCGTTGGTCCATTCCGAGCTACAGACATTCCGCTCCTAGCGGAGCTGGACAGGCTTCGGTTAAGCCAATCAGCTACAGACATGATGCTCCTAGCGGAGCATATTAAGCTCCGTTAGGAGCGACATGTCTGTAGAGGCATGTCTGTAGAACGATCTGCCCACATGGAACCCCCAGCTCCGTTAGGAGCGGCATGTCTGTAGAGGCATGTCTGTAGCAGAAATGTCTGTCGGAATCTATTGTCCCGGTCTGCCATGGCAGGCTTTATATTTCTTTCCGCTTCCACAAGGACAGGGGTCATTTCGTCCGACCTTTTTCTCCACCCTTACCGGCTGAGCGCGCTGTGGACGATTCGGATCGCCTCCCCCCGAAGGATCATTGTATTGGGGTGTATCTTGTTTATTGGCAGCAAACTTGCTAAGATCCATTTTTTTCGGTGCCTCGGCCCGCTGCACGGCCTTCGGATCGCGGAGGGGAATATGCGCCTTCATCAGTGTAGAAACCACATCCCTGTTCACCTTATCGATCATCTGGGTGAAGAGCTCAAACGCTTCAAACTTGTATATCAGCAGCGGATCCTTCTGTTCATAAGCGGCATTTCGTACAGACTGCCGTAGCTGATCAAGCTCACGCAGATGCTCCTGCCAGGCCTGATCGATGGTCGCCAGAACGATTGACTTCTCGTACGATTTAACCAGTTCGGCACCTTCGGAACTATAGCATTTCTCAAGGTTAACAAGAACCTGGAACACCCGCATACCATCTGAAACAGGTACAACAATATTCTCATACACCTGTGATTGTTTTTCATATACATCTTTGATCACCGGCATCGCCTGGGCTGAAATCGTCTCGCGCTTCCGCTTCATCGTTTCCAGCATCAAGGCATATATCCTATCCACCAGGTCATTCCTGTCAACCTTCTTAAACTCTTCCTGACCGACAGGCGATTCAATGGAGAATATCCTGATCAGCTCCAGTTTAAAAGCTTCGAATTCATCAGATCCGTGGTAGGAATTGACAATGCTTTCGGTAACATCATAGATCATGTTGGCAATATCCACTCCGAGTCTTTCTCCGAACAGCGCATGTTTTCTCCGGGTATAGATCACCTCCCGTTGCGAATTCATCACATCATCATATTCCAGCAGGTTTTTTCTGATACCGAAATTATTTTCCTCTACCTTCTTCTGTGCACGCTCAATCGACTTGGTGATCATGGAGTGCTGTATCACCTCTCCCTCCTTTAATCCAATCCGGTCCATCAGCTTGGCGATCCGATCGGAACTAAAGAGCCTCATCAGGTCATCTTCCAGGCTGACATAAAATTGCGAGCTGCCGGGATCGCCTTGCCGGCCTGCCCTACCCCTAAGCTGTCTGTCGACCCGGCGTGATTCGTGTCTTTCCGTACCGATAATCGCCAGTCCGCCAGCCTTTTTTACTTCAGGTGAAAGCTTGATGTCAGTACCCCGTCCAGCCATGTTTGTTGCGATGGTAACGGTACCTGCCCTTCCCGCCTGGGCAACAATTTCAGCTTCCCGCTGGTGCAGCTTCGCGTTCAGCACATTATGCGGAATTTTTTTCATTTTCAGCATGCGTGACAGCAACTCGGAGACCTCCACCGATGTGGTACCCACCAGGCTGGGGCGACCGTTTTTTACCAGTTGCTCAACTTCATCGATCACCGCATTGTATTTCTCACGCTTGGTTTTAAAAATCAGGTCCTCCCGATCATCTCGCACGATGGGTCGGTTGGTAGGGATCACCATTACATCGAGCTTATAGATATCCCATAACTCTCCGGCTTCAGTCTCTGCGGTGCCCGTCATCCCCGCCAGCTTGTGGTACATCCTAAAATAATTCTGAAGTGTAATGGTTGCCCAGGTTTGTGTAGCGGCTTCCACTTTTACATTTTCCTTCGCCTCAATAGCCTGGTGCAGACCGTCGGAATAGCGGCGTCCCTCCATAATACGCCCGGTTTGCTCATCCACGATCTTCACTTTGTTATCGATCACCACATATTCGATATCCTTCTCAAACATAGCATAGGCCTTCAGAAGCTGATTCACGGTATGGATCCGTTCAGATTTCACGGCATAATCGCGCAGCATTTTGTCTTTCGTCTCCAGTTTCTTCTTCTCATCCATCTCCGATTTTTCGATCTCAGCAACCTCGCTACCAATATCGGGCATGATGAAAAAGTCAGGGTCATCCGAACTACCTGTTAGCACATCGATCCCTTTATCCGTCAGCTCCACTGAATTCATTTTCTCCTCAATAATGAAAAAGAGGTCGTCCGTTACCAGGTGCATATTTTTGGAATTCTCCTGCATGTAATGGTTCTCTGTTTTGAGCATCAGGGCCTTATTTCCCTCTTCACTCAACAGCTTGATCAACGACTTATTCTTTGGAAGGCCTTTGTTGGCCTGCAGCAATTTGAATCCCGCCTTCTCCGTATCCCCCTCCTTCAGGTGTTTTCTGGCATCGGTAACAATGTTATTAAAAAGGCTTCGCTGGGCCTGCATGAGCCTTTCAACCTTCGGCTTGTATTCCATGAACTCCTGTTTGTCACCTTTCGGTATCGGTCCGGAGATTATCAGGGGTGTCCGCGCATCATCAATCAATACAGAGTCCACCTCGTCAACGATGGCATAATTATGTTTTCGCTGTACCAGTTCACCGGGTGAATGCGTCATGTTGTCGCGGAGGTAGTCGAAGCCAAATTCATTGTTGGTACCGAAGGTAATGTCGGCGTTATAAGCTTTTCTTCTTGCATCGGAGTTGGGCTGGTGCTTGTCGATACAGTCGACTGTGAGACCATGAAACTGGTAGATCGGCCCCATCCATTCCGAGTCGCGTTTTGCCAGGTAGTCGTTAACCGTTACAAGGTGTACTCCCTTGCCGGTAAGTGCATTCAGAAAAACAGGCAGCGTTGCGACCAGTGTTTTTCCTTCTCCTGTTGACATTTCAGCGATTCGTCCCTCATGCAAAGCTACACCTCCTATTAGCTGGACATCATAATGCACCATATCCCAAGTGATTTCGTTTCCGCCAGCCATCCAGCGATTTTTCCAAATGGCCTTATCGCCCATAACTGTGATATGATCTGCTGACGATGCCAGCTCTTTGTCATAATCAAGCGCAGTTACTTCAACCTCTTCGTTATCATTGAACCGCCTGGCTGTTTCTCTGATAATTGAGAATGCTTCCGGAATCGACTCCCTCAAAACCACTTCATATTTTTCGTCAATCGCCTCAACGAGTTTATCGATCTGGTTATAGATATCCTCCTTTTCATTCACATCTACGTTGGGATCTTCACCCCTGGCTTTCAGCTCGGTCAGCTGCTTCTCCTCTTCCCCCACATACGCTTTAATCTTCTCCTTCAGCGTGAAGGAGCGCTGTCGGAGCTCATCATTGGAGAGTGTTCTGAAAGTCTTGTACACCTCCTGAACCTGTTCCACAACGGGAACGATCTCCTTCATATCCCTGTCTGACTTGTTGCCAAAAAAACCTGCTAATAATTTATTAATGTCCATATTGATACGCGTATCTGTGCTTTTTATTAAAATGCAAATTTACTGAATTTATTTTCTTAAAACCGGAGTTACTTTTATTATTATCTGGTATTAGGTAGCAAATTATGTTCCATAAAATAAAACTGCAGTTTTGGCAGCAGGCGTGGTTGGATTGGCTTAGACCCTGCAAGCTCTGAAATATAAAAAAGCCGCAGCATGTGTTGCGCTGCGGCTATTTATCCATTTGCTAGACATATGATCTGTTATTCACCTTCGGCATCCGCACCGCGCATCGATAGAATATCGCGATCGAACATATAGAGGTTCTTATCGCCCACCAGCTTAAGCTTGTCGATGATGTCCTTTACAGCAGCCTCTTCCTCAATCTGTTCTTCCACGAACCACTGTATCCAGTTCAGGGTAGTGAAATCTTTCTCCTCCATACACATAGCAACAATCTCATTGATAGACTTTGAAATATACTGCTCATGCTTCAGAACCGCATCAAACATTTCGGGAAGATTATCGAAGGCTTTTGGAGGTTGCTCCATACCGGGGATCAACGCTTCACCATCGCGTTCATTGATATATTTTACAAACTTCAGCATATGCAACCGCTCCTCATCTGATTGCGCATAGAGCCAATCTGACACACCACTAAAGCCTTGATTTTCGGCCCAGGAGGCCATGGCCAGGTACAGTTGCGATGAGTAATCCTCTTTTTGGACCTGGTCGTTCAGAATTTTTTCTACTTTTTTATTCAACATAATTTTTGTTTTAAATATTAATAATCATTTTAATCTATACGTTACATCTAAATGCTATTAGTTGCAACTTTGTATTAGCGTGTGTTCATACAGTCTGACTTTATGGACACACTATATTAGTCGTTGCAATTACATGTTACTAATGATTGCAGATCCGAATTCAGAGCATTTTAACTCAATGGCACCTTCCATCAAACGTGCGAAATCGTAGGTAACCTTTTTTTGGAGGATGGTCTTCTGCAATCCTTCAATAATCAGGTCGGCAGCCTCATTCCATCCCATATATTGCAGCATCATCACACCAGAGAGGATCACAGAACCGGGATTCACCTTATCAAGTCCTGCGTACTTCGGTGCGGTACCATGGGTTGCTTCGAAGATCGCATGACCGGTTATGTAATTGATGTTTGCTCCTGGTGCTATTCCAATGCCCCCAACAATCGCAGCCAGGGCGTCGGATATATAATCACCATTCAGGTTCATGGTAGCAATCACAGAGTATTCGGCAGGTCTGGTTAGTATTTGTTGCAGGAAGGCATCGGCGATTACATCCTTGATCAGGATCTTTCCTGCTTTCATGGCTGCCGTCTGGGCCTGATCGGCCTTCTCTTTCCCCTCCTTTTCAGCAATCCTGTCATACTGGTTCCATGTAAAAACCATATCACCAAAATCGCGCTCAGCCAATTCGTAACCCCACTGTTTAAACTGGCCCTCTGTATACTTCATGATATTTCCCTTGTGTACCAGTGTAACCGAAGGCTTCTTTTCGCGCACAGCAAATTGAATTGCTGCCCTGACAAGTCGTTCTGTCCCCTCTTTTGATATTGGCTTAATGCCGATGGATACTGATTCAGGAAAGCGGATGGATGAAACTTTCATCTCATCAAGAAGGAATTTTTTTATTTTATCATTTTCTGGTGTGGCGTGAAGCCACTCAATGCCTGCGTAAATATCTTCTGAGTTTTCCCTAAAAATTACCATATCAGTTGTCGTCGGATCCTTGACAGGCGAGGGAACGCCCTGATAGTATTTAACCGGGCGAAGACATACATAAAGATCAAGAATCTGGCGCAGCGCAACATTCAAGGATCTGATCCCTCCTCCCACCGGAGTCGTTAATGGCCCTTTGATTGCAACCAGATATTCATTGATGGTATCGAGGGTCTCTTCCGGCAGCCATTTGCCGGTCTTGTTGAATGCCTTCTCACCGGCATAAACCTCTTTCCAGGCGATCCGTCGTTTGGCGGAGTAGGCCTTTTCAACAGCCGCATCAAGTACCCTCACTGATGCTGCCCATATATCGGGGCCTGTTCCATCTCCTTCGATAAAGGGAATAATCGGTTCATCCGGAACCTGCAATCTGCCATAGTGGTTAATGATCTTTTCTGCTGCCATAAGTAATTGTGTTTTAATAATAAGTTAACAATATAATACAAATTAAACGTCCATATGTTCAATGATCGAAATCCAGGTTGAACCTTGATTTCATCTCTCCCAGGGCAGGATTTTTACTTATCAGGTAATCCAGTTTATCCTGGTCCGTGTAGACTTTTTTCGCCAGGGACTCATTAGCGATCAGGTTTGTTTCAAAAACATACTCAATGTTTGCCAGTCGTTTTTGATAATATCTTGTCAGCTCCGGCTTAATTGTATGAATAAAATATTCCCGCTGGGCATTTGTATTCAGTTCGATCTGTATTATGCCATTGCCTGTCATAGTGGGTGTTTGCTGATTCAATGTGCTGAATATTCTCGGGTGACTTTTATTTATGGACTCAGCATACTCCTTCCACACCCTTTGTATATCCTCTTCAGTAACTTCAATTGCTGATTTATTTCCTCCTAAATCTTTGGCGACCTGGTCCTCTTCACTGATCTCCTTCTCTGCAACAGGAATTTCCCTGGGTTTTCCTTTCAATACTCCCTTGATGGAGACTGATTTGGTATGAACCACCTGGTTTTCCCTTCCATTCTCAGTATTAATTTTCTCATCCGCTATATCGGTTGATTCTGCGCGATTAGCACCAGGTGAGCTTTCATGCGCAGTTTCGGGCGTGCCAGATGGTCTGACCGCTACAATTTCTTTAGCAGGGAGAATGGGATCTCCCGGCTCTTTTTTTTCCTGGGCTACTTCTTTCCCATTGGCTACTTCACCTTGTCCGCTCGTATACGGTACACTTTTAGGTTCTGGCTGGACAGCACGGTCCGGTCCGTCACTTTGCTTTTGGGACTGTTCGGGGCTGCTATCTCCCCCAACCTGTTGGTCAGCTATTTTTTTTTTTGAACCATTGCGAGGTTCGCCAACCTTACCAGTGCCAATTCGATGGTAAGCCGTTGGTTTTTACTTCCCCTGAACTGCAAATCCGTTTCATTGCAGATCTCCAGGGCATCATAAAGAAATTCGGCAGGAATTTCAGCGGCCTGTTTCAGATACTGTTCCCTGATGGCAATACCAACGTCAAGTAAAACAGTTGTAGCAGGATCCTTCGAAACCAGCAGATCCCTGAAATGCGATGCGAGTCCACCGATAAAATTCCTCGGATCAAAACCCTTCTCCAGAATCTCATTGAATGTCAGCAGAGTGCCACTTATATTGTTTTTTATACAATCATTTGTCAGGTTGAAATAATATTCAACATCCAGTATATTGAGATTCTCTATAACAGAAGCATATGTTATTCTGTTTTCCGAAAAGCTCACAACCTGGTCGAAGATGGAAAGGGCATCCCGCATGGCACCTTCCCCTTTTTGGGCGATCACATGTAACGCGTCATCCTCATAGGATATATTTTCTTTTCCTGCAATAACCTTTAAGTATTCAACCGTATCTTCGGTCCTGATCCTGTTAAAATCATAAATCTGGCACCTGGAAAGGATAGTAGGAATGATCTTATGTTTTTCGGTGGTTGCCAGAATAAAGATGGCATGTGCCGGCGGTTCTTCGAGGGTTTTCAGAAAAGCGTTAAATGCCTGTTGTGAAAGCATATGAACCTCATCGATGATATAGACGCTGTACCTTCCCACCTGTGGGGGAATTCTCACCTTTTCAGTGAGTGATCTGATATCATCCACAGAATTATTTGAGGCAGCATCCAACTCATGAATATTGTACGCCCTGTTCTGGTCAAACGAGGAGCATGATTCGCATTCATTGCATGCTTCAATGCTTTCAGAAAGGTTACTGCAATTGATTGTTTTGGCAAAGATCCTGGCACATGTCGTTTTACCAACACCCCGAGGTCCGCTAAACAGATAAGCATGACCCAGGTGATTGTTCCTGATGGCATTTTTCAGCGTGGAGGTAATCGCACCCTGTCCAACTACACTTTCAAAACTGTCGGGTCTGTACTTTCTGGCAGATACAATATAATTCTCCATACTTTTTCCTGAATCAGAATGTAAAGATAACAATAAAGAAAAAAGGATGAAGGATAAAGCAACCGGTTGTTAAAAAATTTATTGACCGGTTGCTTTATTATCATTCTTGCCGGAAGGATTTTCCTATTCTGCCTGTGCTGAAGGCGGCTCATACTTGCCTTCCCAGAGATCTTTGGCCGCTTTTCTGGAATCATCCCAATTCATAATAAGGACTGCAAGGATTGCTCCAACAAGGGCAGAAAGAACAATCGTTAGTAAATTTTTCGGCTTTTTCATAATGATATATTTAGTTAAGTATTAAAGGTGACTGTCTATCCTAATAATTTATTCAACACCCAACCATTGTATCTTACCATCCAGTAAAAAGGATTGGCCGCCAAACCTGCAAATGTTACATTATATGCAAGGTCGTCAGCCTCGCCTCCACCTGAAGTAGACAATAGCTCAGAGGCACTCAGCTCATGTAAATGTAATAATCTTTCTTCTTTTTTCATGACATTTTTTGTTTAAATATTAAAAAATAAATTGATTATCTGGGAGGATCATACTCAAAATTCCATAAATCCATCGCGGCCTTTTTTGTAGATTCCCATTCGCCAACTAACAGGTTGATGCCCGCTCCCACCAAGGTGGTCCATATGGCTCCTCCATTCGTAGTTTGCAATTCAGCAACATCCATCTCCTGCATGTTGCCATAGTTTGTCTTTTCCATAATCATTTGGTTTAAATTGTTAATAAAAAAAATGCATCTTCAACTGATCAGTTATTCGAATGCTTACCGATTAATGTGTTGACTTATCAGAATATCGGTCTCTGCACATTTTTTGTTTTACCCTGAAGCGAATAAAACCTGTTTATCGCTGAAAAAGAATTAAATATCAATGACAAATATCCACCACAAATCCTTTGTTGTTATTAAAAAAGTGCCTACATTTGCGCTCGATTTTTTTAACAATTAAAAA
>CAYSMO010000067.1:0-4365 GCA_964432125.1 uncultured Bacteroidaceae bacterium
CCGAGTTGGTGCCCGGAGATATCATTCACCTGGAATCGGGAGATATCGTTCCCGCCGACGCAAGAATCATATCCTCTAAAGAGCTGAATGCCGACGAGTCGATGTTGACCGGTGAATCACTGCCGGTAAACAAAGAGCCCGGCGAGCTATCAGAAAACACCCAGATGGCCGACCGGAAAAATATGTTGTTCAAAGGCACCGCCATTACCACCGGTAAGACAGATGCATTAGTGGTAGCTACAGGAATGGAATCAGAACTGGGTAAGATCTCAGGGATGGTGAAAGAGGCCACCAGGGACGAGATTCCCCTGAACAGAAAATTGGAAAAATTCTCAAAAAAGCTGATCTGGCTGATTCTGGGATTGTCGGTTGTGTTTATCCTGGCAGGCCTGATCGCCGGCAAGGATATCTATCTGTTATTGCAGACTGCCATCGCATGGACCGTAGCAGCAATCCCTGAAGGGTTGGCCATCGTTGCCAGTCTCGCCCTGGCCAGGGGAATGATCAGGCTGTCCAAGCAGAATGTGATTATCAGGAAACTGGCAGCCATTGAGACCCTCGGCTCAACCACCATGATCCTCACCGATAAAACCGGCACGCTCACAAAGAACAAACTGACAGCCATCGTGCTTGACACCAGTGCAAACAAATATCAACTTGACAAGGATATACAAGGAAAAGAGAACGATAAGGAGGACCGGACCGGAACTGAAAGTTTTCAGCATGCCTTCAGGGTTTTCTCCCTTTGTAATGATGTTGCTGAAGACAAAGATGGGTTCCGCGGAGATCCCCTGGAGGTAGCACTGCTGGAATTCAGCCGGGATTACGATGAGCAGCAATTCAAAAAACTCCGGAAGTTGGAGCAGGTGAACGAGGATCCCTTCGATTCCGAATCCATGCTCATGGGAACGATACATGAAACGGATGATTCCCTCTTCGTGGCCGCTAAGGGAGCAACATCTGCCATTCTTGACCGGTGCACGCATTATGTAAAAAATGGCAGCACCGCAAAACTGGATAAAGAAATCAAAGAGAAGTGGAGCAAGGTAGATAAAAAATATTCAGCCGATGGGTTAAAAGTGATCGGACTCGCCTACCGTGAAGAGTCTAAAGAGAGGAAAAAAACGCTTGCTGATCAGGAGGAATTCCTGGCTGACCTGATCTTTATAGGTGTTGTAGCTTTTCTCGATCCGGTTAGAAAGGATGTAAAGGGCCCCATTGAAACTTGTCATACATCCGGAATCAAGGTAGTGATGGTAACAGGCGATCATCCCGAAACAGCGATGAATATTGCCAAAGAAGTAAGCCTGATCGATCCGGAAGAAAAAGAAGAAGAAAAAGTTATCCATGGCCGGAACCTCGAAAAAACAGAAGATTTTAGCAACGCTGCAGTTTTTGCCCGGGTCGACCCGAAACAAAAACTCGATATCATATCGCAATACAAGGAACAGGGAGAGATCGTAGCCATGACAGGTGATGGAGTGAACGACGCGCCTGCATTGAAAAAGGCGGATATAGGCATTGCCATGGGCAAACGGGGAACCCAGGTGGCCAGGGATGTATCCGATATGGTCCTGTTGGATGATGCCTTTCCCTCCATCATCAACGCCATTGAACAGGGACGCACCATCTTTAGTAACATCAGAAAATTTATCATCTACCAGCTCTCCTATCACCTGGCAGAGATCATTATCATCGCGGTAATCAGCTTCTCCATGTTTAAACTACCATTGCTGCCACTGCAAATCCTGTTGCTTAATATCGTCTCCGACGTCTTTCCCGCCCTGGCACTGGGTGTCGGTAAAGGGAGTGGAGATGTCATGAAGCTTCCACCCCGGGATCCCGAAGAACCCATTGTTACAAAAAAGGATTGGTACACAACGATAATCTACGGAGTAGTAATCAGTGCCTTTGTAACCGGGGCATACATATTATCGGTGAAAGGGCTGGATATGTCATACGAAGTTAGCAACAACATCGCGTTCTTTAGCCTTGCAGTTGCCCAGTTGCTCCATGTATTCGATATGCGAGAAGCAGAAGAACGGATTTTCAACAACCAGGTAACCCGCAACAAATATATATGGCTGGCACTGGGAATATGCGCAATTATTCTGTTCGCCGCATATACCATCCCGGTAATCAGCAATGCGCTCTCCTTTGTAGAGCTGTCATGGACCGCCTGGGGAATCATCGCAGCCACCGGTATCCTTCCCATTATTACCATTCAGATCATTAAAGAACTGCGGCATCGCCTGTGACATTTTTCCCCATGTAAAGAATTTATTACACAACATTCACTTCTGGCATCTCTCTTTACGGCCATACCTAACAACCTGTTTATCTAACTCATACATGGATAGACTGTCCGCGAAAGAATATTTGGCACACATTTTTCACTAAGCGTAACCATTATAAACCAAAAAAAATAGAATTATGAAAATGGTAAAGATTATTGAAGTAATTGGTACATCCGATCAAGGATTTACCGAAGCAACCGAGAATGCAGTGAAAGAAGCTGCAAAAACAGTAAAGAACATACAATCGATCTACATCAAGCACATGAATGCAAATGTTGAGAACAACAACATTGTTTCATATGCCGTTAATGCAAAAATCTCATTTCTTATAGACAAGGATGCATAAACCATCCGTTGAACCATTGTGACATCAGGAGATAGATTGGTGAAGAATAAATACTCCACATAGCAAGTTTTTTTTAGGAAAATCTTAGATTTGCAGCCTGAAAGAAAATGATCTGTGCGGAACAAAGGAAAACTATGATTCGATCCAAAATATTACCAGCTATACTCCTGATTTCACTTTCACTCTCACTTGTACTTCTCTACCGGGGCAATACATTTACTGCTGAACGCCCGATAGAACCGGAGCCGGTCATTGAAAAGGTGCTTACAAGGGCCGATACCTTAGTCTTGCAGTATGATACGCTGATTACTCATCTGCTCGACAGTGCAAATACAGTTGGTGCCGCAGTGGTGATAACGCATCATGGTGAGGTTATTTACCAAAAGTGTCATGGAATCAGAGAGGTGGGTAGTAACGACCCCGTTAACCCCTCCACAGTATTCAGGCTGGCCTCGGTATCGAAACCGGTTACAGGAATTCTGGCGGGGATCCTGGCACACGACAGCATCATCGGACTGGACGACAGGGTGATCGATTACATCCCCGACTTCACATTGAAGGATACATTTTCAACCCGCGAGCTGACAGTCAGGAATATCCTCAGTCACTCCTCCGGCTTGGTGCCCCACGCTTACGACAACCTGGTGGAGGCGAAGGTCCCCTTCTCCGTGATCCTCGACAGCCTGCGCCATGTGAACATCGCCGGTCCGCCAGGCATGTACTACGGATACCAGAATGTGGTCTTCAGCCTCTACGACACCATTGCAGCAATAAAAACCGGCAAGCGGTTCGAAAACCTACTGCAGGAGAAGTTATTCGATCCTCTCGGAATGAAACATGCCTCTGCCGGACTGGAGGCCTTCAAACAAAACAGCAACAAAGCCATGCCACACAGGCGAACAGGAAGTGGCTACCGAACATTACCACTGAACGACCGGTACTACAATACCAACCCCGCAGCCGGCATCAACGCCAGCATCTCCGATATGGGCCGGTTCCTGTCAGCACTCACCACCAATGACCCATCTCTGCTGGATACGGCCATCCCCGATACGGTATTATCCCCGCAGATCATCTCGCCACTCAGATGGATCTACCTGCGCCGCTGGACCGGGGTAGAATCAAAATATTATGGTCTCGGCTGGCGGATCATCGGTTACAAAGGCCGGCAAATCGCCTACCATGGTGGCTACCTCAGCGGATACCGGGCTGAGATCGCTGTCTGCCGTGAAGAGGGTCTTGGTATCGCCTTCCTCTCCAATGCACCGGGAAGGGTTGGCTCAGAGGTTGTACCTGCCCTGCTCGATATGTGGCTCACACAGGAGCTACATGCGCCGCAACTTGCAGAGTAACTCGTTGAAGACTGATATATACCCCCCTACCCTCCATCATGCTTACCCATAAGTATTTGTAGTAGGCTTCTGCCGACGCTTCATACGTGCCTACCGGCCAGCTGCGGAAATAGCCCATGTGCCTAGACGAAAAATCTTTATAATTATCAATCATAGGAGATAGAAATACAATATATGCCATATTTTCCTCATGAAAAGGAAAATATTTGTATATTTGTTATCTATTTAAGGTAAAATATGGTTATTGATATTTTTAAAACGATCCTTAGGGAGTTTTATGAAGAGTCGGCAATCCAATCAACACCCCGTGAATTGGAGATCGCGCTTGATTCAGGATTTGTCATCTCGATAATAGGTTGTCGCAGGGCTG
>CAYSMO010000067.1:4375-11174 GCA_964432125.1 uncultured Bacteroidaceae bacterium
GATTGTTGATAAAGACAGGGTACTACAGGTAATTCAAGTGAGTCTGAGTATGCAGGGACCCGATGTACGTGAAAGAGAATTGGAAGGATTGATACAGGCGAAGAAAAGAACGGGTGCAGAGAAAGCAATGATCCTGACACTCGAAGAAGAGGACGAAGCAGAAATCAACGGGGAAAAGATAAAAATACTGCCAGCAATAAAATGGTTCTTAAACGGTTCATGTCCATAAAGCCTTCATTTTTAAGAGGACACATCAATTTGTGTTTCTGTAGAATATACTTCACGATCCATTAAAAAAGCACTACCGAAACCAAAAAATATAGCTACCCTTATGCCGATCCTCCAAAGCCCGCAGCAGCTCCCCAACAGCAACAAGGTCTCCCGAGGGTACTGTATGACAATAAAACAGTCCTCCGCTCTCAAAGCAATCAAGTTCTGCCGACAACCCTAAACTGCCCGCATCCACCTCCTCGTCAGACACCATCACCATCACCGCGTACCGCTCACTCCCTGCCCGCACCTTACCAGCATCCCCTGCCACCAGCAATCCTTCAGCCCCCGGCTCCTGACGAACATACAGATAACCCGAGCCATGGTCGACCACCTCCACCGTTACACACCGGTTCAGCGCCATGGCGCGACCCAGCATCTCCCGATCATCAAATTCCGTCGCTGTGAGCGGAGCATCTCCCCCCCTGAAATCAACCAGCAACTGCTCCGCCCCCACACCGTCCATCCGCAAAGCATAAAAGAGCGCACTCACCCGCTCAAACGAAAGCCTGCTGTTGTTCTTCGCATCCCCCGTCCAATCGGCATAACCGGTGAGCCGCACCCGCAATCCTCCATCACCAAGCAACGCCCCCAACAACTCCCGGTAAGCTGCCGAAGTGGTGTCTGCCGCTGTCCCATATGTGCCATAATAAAAGTTCCGGCATACCGCATACCTCCCAATCTGCTCTGCCTCCTCAGGCACGCCATACTTCTCGTACCAGGGGATCGCGGGAGGGACCTGCACGTTCTCCGGCTCACAAGGCTCTGGCAGGAAATCCGCCTGGTAGAATGCGTGGTCGGGCCGACCAAAATTTGATGTGTACCAGGCTGTTGCTCCGGATCTGATAAAGAGAATATCATCGCCGGGGGTGTTGACCGGCACCCCCAGGTTTACGGGCGCTAAAAGGTTTCCGTCGGACCCCTCCTCCGCCCTGAAAATATCGTACCCTCCCATCGTGGGGATACGGTTGGAAGAGAAATAGAGGGCGCGCTCTTCCTTGCTCCAGGACAGATGGTCCTCATCATACCGCGAATTCAGCGGCTCCGGGAGCTTCGCGATCCCACCCCAGCGACCCGACGAGTCGCATGTGGCTGTATAGATGTTTCTGATCGTTGCGCCATCATGCTTCTCCTCGCGAATGTAATAGGCCTTGTTGCCCCCCGGAAGTATGGTCACAGAGATGGAAGAGGGATCAACCATCTGGTGGGGTACATCCTCATCAATAATTTTGCTGATCGCGGAGTCGACCCGCCGCACGCTCACATATGGGTCAGGAGCCTGGGTCAGCTGCTGAGCATAATCGAGCTGCTTCAGCCCCTGAAGGGCCTGCTGCTCTGTCGCAGAATCGGCTGCTGCAACCTTGTAAAGTCTCCTGGCCCGATCGTATTGGGCCGTCTGATAAAAAGCATTGGCAAGCTGATAACCAATATAGTGGTCGGTCGTATCCTCCTGCTGCACCAGTGTATCAAGAATAGCAATCGCCTCCTCAAATTTTCTGTTGTACACCTTCACAACACCGAGCCGTTTCTTTACATCAATATTACCCGGTTCGAGTTCGGCAAGCTCACTATACATTGCCTCTGCATCGAAATAACTCTCCTTCAAAAATTGCCTGTCACCCCTGAAAAGCAACAATGTATTGTCGGGATGCACCACCTGCGCAGTAAGCGACATGGTAAACCATAGCAGAACGGCAAAGAGCAACCCACTCCTCTTCAATACGCTCCGTAAAAAACTTTCTCTATCGCACATAGTTCGACGCTGCATCAGTTCATGTTTTAATGAATGAAAAACATTACTGCTCCCACGGCTTTTTATCAGCCTTGCCGCCACCAGATTCCCTGAAATTGTATCGCAAAATGATCTGGTTGGCACAAGACACCACCGATGCCAGCTCGGAGCGGTTGAATTTATACCCGTAGGCCAGATCGAAATTGAAATAGCTCACACCGAAAGCGGCCACCATATCCCTGTTCGTCTTGTAACTGTAAGAACACCAGAACATATCATATCCAACCTTGAGGGAGAGGTCGAGCTGACCAGTTATTTCAGGCAGTTGCTGATACAGGAGGTAGGGTGACACATAAAGCTTCTCAACCCCCGGAATGGGATAGCTGTAGGTGGCATACCCCATAAAATGATTGTACTTCTGAACCAGGTAATTGGCAGCAACTCCGGCCTGCAAAGCGTTCCACCGGTAATGTACGCCTACTTCGTTCATCAGGAGGTTCTTCCTGCTATCGTCCGCCTGTAGCAGAGGATCTTCCGTGTCGAACACATCGGTATTGGAGAGGTCGAAATTCTGACTATTGACCCCAAGCGACAAGCCGAAATGGATCTTGTGCTCCGACAATACCTGAACACGGTAGGCATACGAGGCGACCATGCTGGTGGTGCGGAAATTCCCCCGCTCATCCCTGTTCAAACGTAATCCTGCGCCCATATCGCCTGTTATACCGGTACGAAAAAGAATGCCGTTGGATAGTGGAGCTCCCTCGATACCTGAACTGGAGATATTGGAGCTTGCCATGACACTGGTCCGGCCATCAAGATTGGCAGCTGCGGAATTCACCTGGTACCACTCTTCAAAATAGATGTTGGGGGTCGTGTACACCTGTGCATACAGTGCGCCGGTAATTACCAGCAAAAGTGCCGGCATAACCCATTTTTGTATTAATTTCATAACAATCATTTTTATTTGTTCTGGTTCGTTCTTGTCTGTTCTTGTTCGTTCTTGTCTGCTAAAAATTCGGTAACAACACCTGCTAATTGATCAGATTGATAACCCCTTTAAATACCAGGTCCTCGTGGGGACTAACAATAATATAGTAGTAGATGCCATCGGGGAGCCGGCGATCGGCCGACCTACCGTTCCATCTGTTGCCGGGGTAGTCGGTGGTAAAGAAGATCAGCTCTCCGGCTGCAGAATAGATTGAAACATCGAAACCGGCGTAGTTCTCAACGTTGTAAACCTCCCAGTAGTCATTGAATCCGTCATCATTGGGGGTAATCACATTGGCGGCTTTGAATTCAGGAATAAGCTCGAGTACTGCTTCTTCTGTCACAGCGCCGTCAACCACTGTCACTGTACCGGTGAAATCATAATAACCTTCCGCTTTAACAGTATAAACTACCTCCCCAATTGAAACCCTGTCGAATGTGGTATATCCGTCGCTGTCGGTAGCTGCACTTCGTCCGGAGTCAATCTCCACTATTGCATTGCTTACTGGAATACTTCCTGACACCTCATCGGAAATAACATTGAAATCGAGGTCGTATACCCTGGTAAGCTCAATATTCACTGTGGTGTCGCTCTGAATACCCGGTACAGAGTCGAGAGATACTTCATGCAATTCTGAATACCCCTCCAACAGAAGCAGATTGTATGGGTTGATATTGTAAAACATAACCTCTCCATTGCTATCCGTTACTGCATCCATAACTATTGAGTCAGCTGCAGGTGTTTTGATATAGTCCACCCAGGCACAATCTGATCCTGCTGAATAGTTTCCGTCTTTTATATACTTCCACTTAAAGGTGCGACTGCCTGAGGGTATCTTCATGCGATAGAAGCTCCAAGGTACTTCGCCGCTCCACCGGGCCACCATCTCTCCATCCACCTCGAATACCAGAGCATCGTTGTTCTCTTCGGAAGAGACCTTGTAGTAGAAAGAGACATATCCATCGCGTGTTACCTGCTCCAGCTGCAAAGTGGACTCCTGGTTATCGAAAATCTCCGCCGATCTCGCTGCATACTCTCCCTGAAGCATGGTATCGGAGGTTACCATCCACTTACCATTTCCGTAAGTCTCAAGACCGGCAGGCAGCATTTCATCAAAGAAATCCTCCACGCGCTCTTCGGCATTCACAATGCAGTTGAGAGTCATCCCCTCAACCGGTCCGTCACCATCTGATGCCTGAACTGTCAGGTTATACCTCTTTTTGGAAAGTACGATCTTCTTATAACTGTCCTCTGCCACGCCTTCAATCTCTCCTGTCTGTGTATAGTAATCTTTACCGGAAACCTCATAATCCATATCCATGCCAGGTAGTACATCGCCGACAATAACTTTCCCGTAAACATTGGTTTTATGGGTCCCATACCCATCTAAAACGACGGTCATCCCCTCAATCGGAATATTCCCATCTGTAACATATACCGTCAGGATATAAGTTTTCAGTTCCAGAACGACCGATTTTGAAACATCGGCATCGTTGAGGGTGAGCATACCGCTATCGATTACATAATTGGCCTTTTCAACCGTGTAATTCATATCAGCTGTTGGTGGCAGGTCATTGAATTTCACCTGTCCGGAGGCATCTGTCACTTCCGTCCCATAATCTCCCAGCGTTACACTAACTCCAGTTAACGGCCCCTCCTCCGACGTCACTGTAAAATCAACATCATAAGTAACTGATGCCTTGTAGGGCGAACTTTGTGTTCCATAATTGGCCTGCGGCACAAACACCACTTTTTCAACGACTTCCACAACGCTCCCTTCGCTAAAATCATTGATAAAGAGCGTTATTGTATCCCCTGAAGAGATATTGCCATAGATACGCAGATATGCCAGGTACCTGCCCTCAACAACGGTGCGTGTATACTCCACTCCTCGACAATCGTTCCCGACAAAGGCTGCGATCCGGTCGTTTGGATCGGTCGACTCTTCGAGATCGAAGTACAACACCGCCGTCATCGTCATGTCGTACGCGTAACTGCTCGGGGTAACCGCCCAGGTAGCAGGATCGGCTGTATCGGCTGTATCTGCGTATGCATTGGAATTCAAAATAATCAGCAACAGGGTCGTTAGCATTTTCAATGACCGCCAAAAGTTGATTGCCGTTCTCTTCATCGCTTTAGATTTAATGATAGGATCCATAATTAAGGTGTTATTTAAAACTTCGTTACTTTTTCAATATACTGTTCACCACCTGTCTGCAGGTTAATAAAATACACACCCGGTTCCAGGTGCTGCAGGTTCAGGGGGATCGCGGTATGGGGAATGCTGACTTCCTGCATCCGGGCTACCGTCTCTCCCAGCATATTCACTACGCTGATCTCCACATCTTCGATGGTTTCAGAACCTACGTTCAGCATGATCTGGTCTCTGAAAGGGTTCGGATACACTGTTATCTCCCTTGCTTCAGCAACAGACTCACTCGTGCCGACGAATTCACTGTTTGTAAGTGTGAAAACCACAGGATCTGCAATATCTCCCTTCACGGCATTGAGGTCGAAGGGGATCACTTCATTGATCTCCCAGGCACTGCCTTCACTGTCGATATAGCGGAAACTGAGTAGCTCACCAATATTGTCACCATAGGCAGTGATAAAGAAATAGGGTGCGCCGTTTGGCAATACTTCCGGAACGGTGTACCCGCGCAGTTCATCGCCAACATATACTTCAATCCTGTCATTGGAATTGATGAAGGAGACAGGGATATCAAGCACTGCCACCAGCGGCATATTGAACTCATGCATACTGAACAATGAGGCCCTCTCTTCATCAGGTTCCGTCACAGTGGATTTCAGCAGTGTACCTTCCTCGGGGAAATAGAGGTTTTGTGTCTGCGGATCCCCGGCTTCCGGAGTGTACTTGTATTTGTATCCGCGGAAGGGCTGGAGGTAATCAAGCGTTCCCACCCATCCCATCAGCTCATCATACATGGAGAACTCATACTGCGATTTGATCAGGTCGCCGGCAGTCGGGGTAAACAGACCAAGGGCTTCATCGATGTTGATGTTTACCAGGGGTGTATAGCCAATCCAGTTCCAGCCATTGATCACCTCGATGGGCGTTCCGGCAGGATCAACTGCCAGTCCAGACATCTTAAGTGTGTCTTTATGTTGTGTCCGGATCATATACATCTGCTCGGGTTCAAAACTACTGAGCGTTCCTGCCCAATATGTTGAATAGGTCGAGTACTGGGCAATGCCCTTCACTATATCACCTTCTGTTGCATCCAGACTACCCATTAACTCATTGATCGATTTACTCTTGTCGATCTGCAGGTTGAATGAGCACCAGTTCCATCCGTTGGTGAGCGGTATCTTGCTGATCAACTCGCCTGTTGCCTCTATCACAATGGGTGATGAGGGCGCTCCATACACTGTATTGTCAAAAAATTCATACAGTCCGGGATAACGCGGATCTGTTGACTCCGGCAGTCCCACAGCAGACACATTCCGGTACTCCCTGCCTTCACTGGCATCCCAGATGTGGAGCTCGTAATACTCACTGTTTATTTTATTGCTGTACACATCCAGGAAGACTTCATACATGTCATACTCCGGTATGTAGATCAAACTACCGATACCGCGACACTTGCCATCCACAAAGGCCGCCACTTTATCATAACTATCTGTGGAAATAACATTGTTCACCTTCACCATACCTATCACGCTCATGGAGTTGGCAAATTCTGAAGGGCTGACCTGCCAGTCGGCCGGCAACTCCTCAACAACCCTCAGATTCACCATCAGCTTCTCATCGAAGTCGAAGTCGGTCTGCAGGTGGATATTCTGAC
>CAYSMO010000068.1:0-2068 GCA_964432125.1 uncultured Bacteroidaceae bacterium
AAACACCAAAAGTATATCTAACCGATACCGGTATTTTGCACCATTTACTGGGAGTACCAGATTTTGCTGCCCTATCCGGAAATCCTGCAATTGGAAGCTCATGGGAAACATTCGTGTTGAACCAGATTTCGGCAACCAAACCGGACGGGGTTGATCTCTATTTCTATCGTACCCACCAGGGAGCTGAGGTTGACATTGTATTTGCCAGGGGAATAACCGTTTTGGCCACTACCGAAACAAAATATTCTAATTCGCCACAAATCACAAAAGGTAATTATCAGGCCTTCAACGACCTGAAATCACCAATAAATTATGTTATCACACCATCTTCAGACGACTTCCATATCAATGAAAACGTAAGGGTCTGTTCATTGCATACTTTTTTAATCAACTATTTGCCCTCTCTATAGATATGAGAGAACTCGCAATGACATTGTAGTAAAAAAACCTCATGCCAAAGATGAAATATTTTTATGCCTGCGTATCAATAATGTTGTTATGGCTCGGTGCATTACATTATCTTTGCAGCTGATGAAACCAGAGAAAAAGACCATTGGTCGGCGCGACAAAGCCGATTTCCCGGAGCTCGAGCTAAGCAATATCGATGTAAAGATCGACACCGGTGCCTACACCTCCTCCATCCATTGCGAAAAGATCGGGGAGCACGGGAGTGGGGACCAGAAAAGCATCCATTTCCGGCTGCTGGATAAATCGCATCCTGAATACAACAACAAGAAGTTTGTCTATTCCAAATACAAGCAGAAACGGGTGAAAAACTCCTTTGGCATCTCCGAGAAACGGTACGTCATCGAAACCTCCATCCTCCTTTTCGGCGAAACCATTACCAGTCAGTTCACTCTCAGCGAGCGGGGGGAAATGAAATACCCGGTCCTCCTCGGCAGAAAGTTACTCAACCGCCGCTTCATCGTCGACACAACAAAAACCAACCTCTCTTTTAAGCAGAAAAACAAATGACAATGAGCCTGAATAAGTATCTGGCAACTGCAGGAAAGATATTCATTGAATGGTCCTGATTTACAGTGCCGCAGCTGCTACATTGATATTTACTGAGGAATGACGATCCAAAGTACCGCTACCAAAGTACCGATAATCAATATGAGCCAGATCCATAGTACCGCTACCAAAGAACCGTCGTTCCATGAAGAGAGGATATTCCCCACATTAATTCCTGATTCACATCACTTTGCACATTAATCTTCAACCTATTCAACATTTTCTAACCAATAACTCTATTTTTAATATATTCATCTTATTTTAGCGCCGGAGATTCATTTTCGTTTAGCCTACACAAATTACTAAAAACCGAACATAAGCAGATGGTAGCCCGGATTTGTATATTCCAACTATATTTTATTTATTTATTTACAAACAGTTAAAGATTTTAATTCGTGAAAATTGTTATCCTTTCCCGCAACGCTGAACTGTATTCCACGCGCAGACTGGTGGAGGCCGCAGAGAAAAAAGGACATGAAGCCCTGGTGGTCGACCACCTGAAATGCAACATCGAGATTGAGAAAAAAAGACCACGCATCTACTACAACGGTCAGTACCTCGAACATGTCGACGCCGTGATCCCCCGCATCGGCGCATCGGTAACATTCTACGGCACAGCTGTGGTGCGACAGTTCGAGATGATGAAGGTCTTTACCGCTGTCGAATCGCAGGCACTGATACGCTCGCGCGACAAGCTCCGCAGCATGCAGATTCTTGCGCGCGCCGGTGTCGGACTCCCAAAAACGGTCTTTACCAATTACTCGAAGGATGTGGAACATGTGGTCGAGTCCGTGGGCGGCGCTCCCCTAGTCATCAAGCTCCTCGAAGGCACGCAGGGACTCGGCGTGGTCCTTGCCGAAACACCCAACGCTGCCAAATCTATTATTGAAGCTTTTAACGGGCTGAAGGCGCGTTGAAAAAGTATGCGTCCAATCCCGTTGTGGGGAAGGTGAGAAGCGAATCCCCCGCGGAACCCCAATTATAGATGGAGCTTTCGAGATCCACCATGATCGAAAGATACGGGGTTACCGTGAAATCGACGCGTGTGCCGAGT
>CAYSMO010000068.1:2078-11025 GCA_964432125.1 uncultured Bacteroidaceae bacterium
CGCCCAGGAGTTTATCGCTGAAGCGGGCGGAGCCGACATCCGCGCCTTCGTCGTAGAGGGAAACATTGTTGGTGCCATGAAACGGCAGGGCAAAAAGGGTGAGTTCAGGTCCAACCTCCACCGCGGGGGATCGGCATCGCTCATCGAGCTCTCCGAGGAGGAGCGGAACACGGCGCTGAAGGCAGCCCGGGTACTAGGACTCGGTATCGCCGGCGTCGACATGCTGCAGGCGAAAAGCGGTCCCCTGGTAATTGAGGTGAACTCCTCGCCCGGACTCGAAGGGATCGAGGGAGCCACAGGAAAAGATATTGCCAGGGAGATCATCAGTTATATTGAAAGGAATGTCTGAGAAAATCACCATACTGGGCAGGGAAATCCAGCCCGGAGAGAGCGTGCGACTCGAACTTGAGGTAGCCAGACTGCTGACCCGCAACAGGATTCAGATCCCGATCAACATCGAACGGGCACATGAAGATGGCCCGGTGCTGCTGCTGCTCGCCGGGATCCATGGTGACGAGACGAACGGGGTGGCGATCGTCAGGGAGATCATCCAGGCGGGCCTGAACAAACCGGCACGGGGAACGACCATCTGCATACCGGTGTTCAATGTCTTCGGTTTTTTGAACCAGACCAGGGAACTGCCCGACGGCAAAGACCTGAATCGGGTCTTTCCGGGCTCGATCGACGGATCACTGGCAAGTCAGTTCGCCTACCATTTCCGGACAGAGATCGCACCGATTATCGACTATGCGGTCGATTTTCATACCGGCAGCTCCGACCGACACAACATCACACAGATACGGTGCAACCTCGAAAGACCGGGGATGCACGATCTGGCGATGGCCTTTGGGGCCCCGTTTGTGATCCATTCTCCCGGTATCCCCAAATCGATCAGGGAGATGCTTACAAAAATGGGGAAACAGGTGCTGCTTTTCGAAGGGGGAAAGACCAAAAGTCTCGATCCTGAGGTGATCAGCTACGGAACAGCAGGGGCAGTGAACCTAATGCGCTACCTGAACATGCTTAATGGCGATCCGGAGATAACCACACCACCAACAGTGATCCGTAAAACGAAGTGGCTGCGCGCACCTTCATCCGGACTCTTCTTCCCGGAAGAGGTGAATGGACGATTTGTAGCAAAGAGGACACTGCTGGGGACAATAAAGGATCCGTATGGCGAATACCAGAAACGGGTGCTTGCCCCCTACCCCGGACATATCATCTGCGCCAACACCACTTCGATCGTCAATCGCGGCGATGCACTTTTTCATATGAGCAGGGATAATGAATAGGATTTGGGGCTATATAATCCGAGGCTATAGGACCCGGAGACTATATGACCCTGAGGCTATAGGATCCACGATCTATTGGATCCGGGGATATAGGATCCACGGATATAGGATCCGGGGGTTATAGGATCCACGGATATAGGATCCGGGGGTTATAGGATCCGGGACTATTCACCTTTACCTTTATCTTATTCTCCTTCTTTCTCTTTCTCTTTCTCCTTCTCCTTTTGTTCAGCAGCTTTCTTTCGGTTCTGCCTGAGCCACCAGATGTAAAAAACGAGTAGTCCCAGCGGGATTAAAATAAAAACAATGATGTTCGCTGGTGTAAACGGCACAGGCTCAGGCTTGCCACCGGGAATGTTGGTGGGCACCTGTGCAACCAGATTTTGAACTTGCATAACCACTGTTGCTGCAACAAAGGTCATTCTATAGATTATATTTTTCATTGTCTGCTCCGTTTATAATATAGCAATTAAATCGAAGATTTGTTTATAAAATCTGACTGTAAAATATACATTCAGTTATCCCTTCCGGACACGTGTCGAGCTCCCTGGTCCCCGAAAAAAGCGGTTGCACCCTTGGCATAGCCGACAATTATCACTTATCTTTGGGTAACTGAAACCAAATAATTCCATTACCATGATTGCAACCATTGTCCATGTGAAAGTCAAACCGGAACACATCGAGGAATTTATCCGGGCTACGGTCAAAAACCACGAGGAATCCATCAAGGAGAATGGCAACCTGCGGTTCGATGTGCTGCAGAAAGCTGACGAACCCACAGAATTCGCCCTCTACGAGGCATACGAGTCAGAAGAACACGCTGCCGCCCACAAACACGCCCCGCACTACCTCGAATGGCGGGAAACAGTGGCCGACTGGATGGCGCAACCACGGGAAGGGGTGCGGTATAATGCTATTAAGCCCTGACAATTGTCCTTCAGTAACCTCTGGTCACACAAAATAACCAGTCACTCCAGCACGTAACAACATTAAACCTCAACAATTGACCTTCGGCACCCTCTGCAATCTGTGCTGTATTTGTGCACTTTAATCCTGAATATTCAGATCCAACTGCAGAAGGGTCCTGACCGCCGGTAGCCAAAAATTTTTTATAACAAATACTTTTCCCTGATGCCTGAAACAGAATCTGAGCGGTCAACACTTCAAAATACAGTATTTTCCGGACTGCGTAAGCTAATTGCCTCCTCGAAATACTTCCTCCTGTTCTCCCTCAACTGCCTCCTGCTGACGCTCGCGTGGCACGATACCGGCACCGCATTCCTGATCTTTATCACCTTTGTCCCGCTCTTCATCATCCTAACCCACCCACCCCGAACATTCAACGAGCGTCTGGGCAGCTATATCCTCGCATTTCTAACGGTTTTCCTTTTTATCTATTTCACCATCTACTGGATCCAATATGTCAGTCCAACCACCCACTTCATCACAACGCTCGTCGGCACTACAACCATGTTATGTAGCACCCCCTACTGCTTAACAATTTTTCCTGTAAAGCTGCTCCCATCTCCTGTGATCCGCACAAAATAAATCCCTTCAGTGTAGCTCTGCATATCAATCTCCAGCGGCATTCCCGCAATATCGCCTTCCACCCGCTCTATATATAACAGCTGACCCCGGAAATCAATGATCTCCAGCCGTGAAACCTTCTCAAACCTTCCACCGGTGTCAATATACAACTTATCACCTACCGGATTCGGATAGAGACTCATCCCTGAAAGCAAGCCTTCTTCAATGCTGGTCAGACAATTTTCCGACTGCCGTACATAAAACTCAACACTATGTCCCTGTACATCAAAAACACGGATTGTTCCTGTCCGGTCAATCCCTGTATAATTACCTGCAAAGCCCAAATTCAGCGTCGAATCAGCGTTCAGTTCCACCACAATCCAGAAATTTCCTGCCGTGAAATCCCACCTGATCTTTGAATTCACCCGAATCGTGATGTTCCCTGCATCATTGCACAATCGAATGGTGTCCTTGTTTTGAATCCGCATCGAACCATAATTCACAACAAGCAGGTACTCCTTCTCCACATGCACCATGAATGAATCAACTGCGGTTAATCCCCCGGGATCGCTGGCTGTTAAAGTAACCACCGTACTGCCCACTGCCGCGGGTTGCAGAACCAGCAGCGATTGATCCTGCTCATAGGTCACAATACCGGCATCGCTCATTGCAACCGAGTATACCAGCACATCGCCATCACGATCGAAAAAATAGCTGTCCAGATCAATTTCAGCAGAACCGATATTTTCAACGATGGACCAATCGGGAAGTGTATCTGTAAGCTCCGGCACATCATTGACATTGCGTACCGTAAATATAAACCCTGTTTCGGATGAAAGCGGTCCATCACTGGCGGTGACAGTAATATTGGCGAATCCCAGGCCCACCTCGGTAACGGTGAGCAGGGCTCCCGACACTGCTACTGTAACAACCCCGGGATCATCGCTTTCAGCAGTAAACGTTAATACATCTTCGTCAGGATCATCGAAAACGCCTGAGAGATCAAATTCTTCCGAAACAAAATACTCATCTACCTCCTGGTCAGGAACCGTTGCAACAACTGTTGGCGGATCATTCACATCGTTCACAGTTACCGTAAATTGAGCATCTACACTTAACACACTATCATCTGCTGTTAATGTAACTGTGCTGGTTCCCAATCCTGTCTCACTAATGTTAAGGATCGCTCCGCTTAATGATACAGATACTACCGAAGGATTGCTGCTAACTACTGAAAGGATTAAAACGGTGCCGGCATCAGGATCACTGAAGGTAGCTGACAAATTGATGGTCTCTGATCCAAAATGCTCATTAAAAGTCTGGTCCGGAACAGGATTGTCAACCACCGGGGGATCGTTTACATTATTGACAGTAATGGTGAACTGGTCGGAATTGGAAAGATTCCCGTTACCATCATCTGTTGCAGTTACAGTGATCGTCGCGGTGCCCAGTCCTGCTTCCGCAACAGTCAAAGTTGCCCCCGCAACAGAAACCTCCACCACACTATTGTTATCGCTCACCGCCGAATAGGCCAACACATCCCCGATATCCGGATCGCTGAACACATTGGAAAGATCGATCTCAATTGGCACAAAGTGCTCGTCTACCTGCCTGTCGGGAATGGGTTGATCCAAAACCGGACGATCGTTTACATTGTTTACCGTAACTGTGAACTGATTATCCGTACTTAATTCTCCGTCGTCGGCTGTAACAGTAACCGTAGCCACACCCAGGCCTGTTTCAGTGATTGTAAGTGTTGTTCCTAAAGTTGAGACATCGACCACACTTGTGTCGCTACTTGAAGCAGAAAGTATTACCACATCACCATCCGGATCGATAAATACCGGGGCCACACTGAAACTCGAAGAGGCAAATCCCTCATAGTAATTCCTGTCCTGAATAGGCGAAGATACCACCGGAGCATCATTCACATTGTTCACTGTAACTGAAAATTGTGTACTCACCGAGAAAGTTGCATCACTGGCTGTCACCGTAATCACTGACAGTCCCAGCCCTGCCTCCGTGATTATCAGTTCAAATCCCGCAATACCAACAGTAACAACACCTCTGTTGCTGCTTGTCGCAGTAACAACCAAATCGTCGTCATCCGGATCGCTGAAAGTCCCCGAAAGATCAATTTCCAACGTTCCAAAGTTCTCATCAACCACCTGGTTCGCAATAGATTGAACCAGCAGAGGCGGATCATTGACATTATTTACAACAACCTCAAAAGCATCACTTTCAGTAAACCCTGTATCATCTGCCGTTACCTTAATCGTTGCCGTCCCCAGCCCCTGTTCGGTAATAATCAGGCTGTTGGTTCCGGAAACCGATACGGTCACTACCGTGTGATCGCTACTCTCCACCCTATACAGCAGAACATCACTGTCCGGATCGCTGAACACCTCTTCAAGTCTAATCACTGTGTTGCCAAAATGTTCATACAATATTTGGTCATCAATGGGATTGACTACCTCGGGCGGATCATTGACATTGTTCACTGTGACTGAGAATGACTCATCAATACTTGATGGCCCATCACTCGCAGTCACTGTCACAACCGATAAGCCAAGGCCGGTCTCGGTGACAATTAGCGTGGTGCCATCCACTGAAACGGTTACCGCATCAATATTGCTACTAAAGACTGAAAATGTTAGCGTATCTTTGTCCTTATCGCTGAAAACCCCTGACAGGTCAACGGTATCTGCTTCAAAATATTCATTCAATTCACGGTCAGGTAGCGAATTCTCCACTACCGGTGCATCATTGACATTGTTGACTATCACCTGTATCGTATCATTTACGCTTAAATCGCTGCTATCGGTCGCGGTAACCACCACCGTGGATATTCCCAAGCCAACTTCGGTAAGGATTAACAGCGTATCTGCAACAGAAACCGTTACAACTAACGTATCACTGCTCACCGCACTCCAGGCCAACGTATCGTCCGGATCAATATCACTGAACACGCCACGAAGATCAACCGTGTCTGCTTTAAAGTATTCATCCAATTCACGGTCAGGTAGCGGATTATCCAACACCGGCGGGTCATTGACATTGTTGACTGTTACTGTAAATACTTCATCAACAGAATATTCTTCGTCACTGGCTGTCACCGTAATTTCAGATGTGCCAATCCCTCTCTCGGTCATCGCAAGCGTTGTTCCATCTAAACTCACCGTTACAACTGAATCAGCACTGCTAACTACCAAATAGGAGAGATCATCGTTGTCCTTGTCCCTGAACACGGATGCGATACTAAAGGATGCTGTACCAAATCGCTCTTCGTAGGTTCTGTCGGAAATGGAATTTTCCACTACCGGCGGGTCATTCACATTATTTACCGTTACATTAATTGTATCTCTAACGCTTAGTCCGCTGCTATCGGTAGCTGTTATAACCACCCTTGACTGCCCAAATCCAACTTCGGTAATCGTTAACATTGTATCCACTACAAAGACCGTTACAACTGTCGTATCACTGCTCACCGCACTCCAGGCCAACGTATCGTCCGGATCCTGATCGCTGAACACCCCGCGAAGATCAATGGTATCTGCTTCAAAGTATTCATCCAATTCACGGTCAGGTAGCGAATTCTCCACCACCGGTGCATCATTCACATTGTTGACCGTCACCTGTATCGTATCATTTACGCTTAAATCGCTGCTGTCGGTCGCGGTAATGACCACCGTGGATATTCCCAAGCCAACTTCGGTAAGGATTAACAGCGTATCGGTAACAGATACCGTTACAACTGTCGTATCACTGCTCACCGCACTCCAGGCCAATGTATCACCTGGATCCTGATCGCTGAACACCCCGCGAAGATCAATGGTATCTGCTTCAAAGTATTCATCCAATTCACGGTCAGGTAGCGAATTCTCCACCACCGGTGCATCATTCACATTGTTGACCGTCACCTGTATCGTATCATTTACGCTTAAATCGCTGCTGTCGGTCGCGGTAATGACCACCGTGGATATTCCCAAGCCAACTTCGGTAAGGATTAACAGTGTATCGGCTACAGATACCGTTACAACTAACGTATCACTGCTCACCGTGCTCCATCTCAACGTATCGCCCGGATCCGGATCACTGAACACCCCACGAAGATCCACCGTATCGGCGACAAAACCTTCTTCCACCTCACGGTCCAGTAGCGGATTATCCACTACTGGCGGATTATTATCCTGTCCCTGAACTGCAAAAGAGCCAAAGGCAAATGCAATTACAAGAAATAATCGTAACGCTGTTTTATATAATCGTCTAAAATTAACCATTGCTTCAAATTATAATATCCTCCAAATACAATCACTACCCTCTCCAAATCAAAAAAAATCAAACCACGCAGACCTTAAAAAATATTAAGTGTAGAATTGTAAAATTACACAGTAAATCACAAATAATAAAGGATTTTCACCCGCCAACACCCCACCAATTTATGAACGTATCAATATATTTGACTAATCAATTTCTATAAAATAAAAATATTGGTCAAGGGATTGATCTATTTTTCTCCGCTAACCAATCCGGCTGTTAGCGTACCCGACAAATCTGTTCCATCCACATCATCCTCGAAAACCGGCGCCGCACAGGTCACCACCGAACCGCATACGCCAGGGTCAATCGCAACTAAAATGCTTTCCTAACAAGTGGTTACTTCCGACGCAAAAACATCAATCACGCTGGCCTGAAATACAAGCGGCTCCTCAAGATTCCCCTCTGAATTTCGAACGAAATCGTGCCGCTTTCGCTGACAATATTTTGCAGGGGGACCTTCGATGAATTACCGTGCTTGGTATTGGAGCTGGGAGTGGCGAGGGAGTTCCTGTGAGCTGGCGGATAGAGTGGACAGGAGGAACAAGGAGTAAAAGACATATAAGATTCTTGGTTGCATCATCATGTAATTGTTGGTTGCAGAACGGATTCTCCCTCGTATTGCTATACTGGTGAATAGCACGTGGAAATATTCTGAAGATCTGTCGTGCGATTAAAAACGTATGATGTTAATCATTCTGACTAACTTTTTAATCCGGTGGCTGCATGGCACTGGGAAGAGTTTGACCAGTTTAGTTGTAAAAAAGACAAAGGTGCTTGTATCGTGCTTTTTTCCCGGAAAGAGAGAGAAGAGCGTTGATCTAAGAATCTTAGATATTCGTCAGGAGTTAAATGTTTTTTATCATCAATAACCGATACCTCATCAATAACTCAGGCGATAGGTCACTCCCCCGTCAGATCCACCACCTGCGTCGAGTAGAACCGCGCCGATGAGACCCCCTGGTCGTTGGACGTGTTGCCATCGGCACCTACATCCACGGTACAGGTTACCGTTCCTGAAGTGATAATTACCAGTCCGCTGAGGGTATCGGTATTCACAAGGAGGGTAACGTTGGTTGAGAGTCCGGTTCCGTCGATCGGGCTCGATTTCAGCAGCGCCCCGGTGGTCGCATCGTAAACCTGCACGCTCCCGCTATACCCGAACAAAATGGGATCAATCCCGGTGTTGATGTAGGTTGGGTTTGCAGTGATTGTAGCTGTGGTATAGAGATCGATGCCTTTGAAGTGTGACTGGTACTCCACCGCTGGAGCCATGGTCACCACCGGGAAGTCCGGCAGGCTGATCACCTCGGAAAGCAGTTGCATCTGGTAGAATTCGGTCGAGTCAAGCAGGATATCGTTAGTGGGATCGCCATCGGCACCCACATCCACGGTGCAGGTTACCGTTCCTGAAGTGATGATCACCAATCCACTGATGGTCGCGGTTTTCAAAAGGTTAGTAACGTTGGTTGAGGGTCCGGTTCCGCCAATCGTACTCGATTTTAGCAGTGTCCCGGTGTTCGTATCATAGATCTCCACGCTCCCGCTATACCCGAACAAAATGGGATCAATACCGGTGTTGATGTAGGTTGGGTTTGCGGTGATAGTGGCTGTGGTGTGTAGCTCGGTGCCCCTGAAGTGTGACTGGTACGCTACCGTGGGATCCAGGGTCACCACCGGAAAATCCTGCAGG
The DNA here is from genome assembly GCA_964432125.1 of uncultured Bacteroidaceae bacterium. GTDB lineage: Bacteria > Bacteroidota > Bacteroidia > Bacteroidales > M55B112. Next base: position 10,908 of record CAYSMO010000068.1, read on the forward strand.
CTGATCACCTCGGAGAGCATTTGCATCTGGTAGAATTCGGTCGAGTCAAGCAGGATATCATTGGTGGCATCGCCATCGGCACCCACATCCACGGTGCAGGTTACCGTTCCTGAAGTGA
>CAYSMO010000069.1:0-10964 GCA_964432125.1 uncultured Bacteroidaceae bacterium
TCATCATTGGGAATACTTATTTCAGCGGTGCAAAGACAGAAGGACATGTATAAATGGTTCGGTAGCGAACTGACAGAAGATGAGGGCTCGCCGAACCTCCTTTAAAAAATAAGTATGGGGTGAGGCAACCAGTCACTTGTCGTTTAAATGATAGTTATATTATTTTATATCAAATAGTTAAATAAAGAATTTATGGATATGAAAATAGAAAAGAAATCTTTTGGAATGCTTCCAGATGGAAGAGAGGTGTTTTTATTCAGCCTGAAAAATGACTCCGGGATGGAGGTTGATATTATCAATTACGGGGGGATTGTTACTGCGATTAGAATTCCCGACCGACACAAGGAGCCCGGCGATGTGGTACTTGGGTTCAATAACCTCCAGGATTATCTGGGGGAACATCCCTATTTTGGTGCAATTGTTGGAAGATTCGCAAACAGGATTGATCAGGGTCGCTTCACCCTCGATGGTGCTACCCATGAACTGGTGCAGAACAATGGTCCCAATCACCTGCATGGTGGCACCCGCGGGTTTGATAAGGTCTTGTGGACAGCCGCTACAGAAAAAACCACAGATTCAGTTTCCCTGAAGCTTGGTTATGTGAGTGAGGATATGGAAGAGGGATACCCGGGGAACCTGATGGTTGAAGTGGATTATACACTGAATGATCATAATGAGCTGATTATTTCGTATCGGGCTACAACCGATAAAACTACACATGTTAACCTGACCAACCATTCCTATTTTAATTTAAATAACTGTCGGGGAGACATACTTGGTCATGAATTGATGATTGATGCCGACATCGTAACAGAGTTGAATGAAAATTCAATACCAACCGGAAAATTTATGGAGGTGGGTGGTACCTGCTTTGACTTTCGATCGGCAAAACCTATCGGGCAGGATATTGCAGATACCGAACCCGGATACGATATTAATTATGTGGTGAATGGCTATGACGGGGATGTTAGGAGGATCGCAACGCTCTTCCATGAGGATACCGGACGTTCGATGGATGTGCTTGCCTCCCAACCAGGCCTTCAGCTATATACCTCTAATTATATTGAAGCAATAAATGGTAAGGAGGGGATCGTTTACAAAAAGCACTCGGCCGTCTGTCTGGAGACGCAACATTTTCCTGACTCGCCCAACCAACAATTCTCTCCTTCAACTGTTTTACATCCGGGCGATGAGTACCAGCAGGCAACCATCTATCGGTTTAAATGGTGAAATACTTGAAAATACTACTTTTCTTATTATTACTGCTGCCATTTCATGTAAGCGGTCAGCAGCATGCATCTTGTCCGCTGGATCATCATTTTTACGAATTGTATGAGAATCCGCTTTATGCGAAATGGCTCTCTAAATACGATGTTAAGTTTTATCATTTGAGTCTTGAGGTATCCAATACAACCACGGTTATCAAAGGTTTTACAACAATTCTTTCTCAGGTGGTTGAAAGTATGGATACCATCGTTTTTCAGCTGAAAAATGAACTTGAAATAACAGGGGTGGAGGTAAACGGATCAAATGAGCCGGATTACCTGCATAATGATGATGTGATATATATTCCAGCTGCAGCCATGGCTGGAGACATGATCTCTGTGAAGATTTTTTATGAAGGTGATGCTGGCCAGGATCGTGGATTTTTTGCCGGAATTACCTCAGCATACGATATTACGAATGAGCAGTGGGTGACCTATACCTTGTCGGAACCTTTAAATGCGCGCGACTGGTTTCCTGTGAAGCAGGTGCTTTCTGACAAGGCGGACTCGGTTTGGGTAGACCTGGCTTGTGACAGGGGACTTATGGCTGCTTCAATCGGATTGCTGAAAGAGATTGAGGAGCTTCCCGGTGAAAAACACAAGTTTAAGTGGAGATCAACCTATCCAATTGCCTATTATCTAATCTCACTGGCTGTGGCAGATTACCGTGATTATTCCTTTCATGCAGCGCTTTCTGAAAAAAATGATTCGGTTCTTGTGCAAAACTATATCTACGATGATGACACTTATTTTTCAACCTGGAAAAGTAGGATTGACAAGACTGCAGATTTGATTACGCTTTTTTCAGACCTTGTGACAGATTACCCTTTTAAAAAGGAGAAATACGGACACGCCGTTGCTCCCATGGGGGGAGGGATGGAACACCAGACCATGTCGACAATGGCAAATTTTAATTTTAAACTGGTGGCCCATGAGCTCGCGCATCAATGGTTTGGGAACAGTGTGACCTGCGGAACCTGGCAGGATATATGGATTAATGAAGGATTTGCTTCATATATGGAATATATCGCTCTGGAAAACCTGATCTCCAGGGAGTCGGCCGATAACTGGATGGAGTATGCCATGTCACTGGCATTTGGAAAGAATGGTTCTGTGTATGTGCCGGAAAGTGAGGCAGAGGATGTGTATAGGGTCTTTGATTATGGACTTAGTTATAAAAAGGGAGCAGTGCTTCTGCATATGATCAGGTATGAACTGAACAATGATGCGCTCTTTTTTGATGTTCTTAGAACCTATTCGGAAACCTACAGGGATAGCGTAGCTACTGCTGTTGGGTTTCGTGAAGTGCTTGAAAGTGTCAGTGGGAGGGACTTTACCTGTTTTTTTGATCAGTGGTACTACGGTAAAGGATTTCCAACCTTTCATTTAACAGGCACTGCCATAGAAGATACGCTCTATATTCAAAGCCTGCAGGAAACATCAGATACGGCTACTCCGCTATTTACGATGCATTTTGATCTGGCGCTAACTACCAGCGAGGGTGAACAGTTATTTCGCCTTTTTCAGGAAATGAGGGAACAGAAATTTGCCATACCTATTAATGGAATAGTGTATGCCATTAGGTTTGATCCGGAAAATAAGCTGCTTGCAAGGGGAAAAAGTGAGGTGCAATTGCCGGAAGGAAAAGAATACCTGATGGGACCCAATCCATTTGATGAATCGATTACATTTCAATTCAGGAGTTTCACACCCGAGATTTATCTTGAAATCTTCAACATAGAAGGAAAGCTTGTCAGCAGACATGAGGTTTTTTCCAATCCCAGTGAGCTGTTTCTTCCAGACTTCGATGATGGAACCTATATGCTTCTGATTAACGGACCATGGGGAGTTTACAAAGAGAAGATCATCAAGATAAGTCAGCCGTGATTATTCTTGAGCTGATGAGCATTTCACCCCAAATCTTCCTACCTCCTGGGTCAAGAGACTCCAGGTTATTTAGCCTTTTTTCGTAGAATCGTCTTGCATTCAGACAACCCCGATCTTTTTTGCACCGTCGCCTACCTCAGCAATATAAAAATCAGGTTTCAGACCGATTTTCTTTTCATAATTCTCACCCACGACCTTCATAAAATTGTCGATTGCCTCCTCCTTTACCAGGCTTACGGTACATCCCCCGAATCCCGCGCCAGTCATTCGACTTCCAATTGTGCCGTCTATTTTTCGTGCCTCTTCAACAAGTGTATCAAGCTCTTTACCAGTTACTTCATAATCATCACGCAACGAATCATGTGACTCGTTCATCAACTTACCGAATTCTTTAATATCCCCTTTATTCAGTGCGGTGATGGCGCGAAGGGTTCTGTCATTTTCAGAAATAACGTGGTGCGCACGCCGTTTTACTACTTCATTGGTGATGTTATCCGACAGGGTATTAAATTCATCCATAGAGAGGCGGCTCAAATTTGGGATCGGCTTCTCTTTGCTGATCTCTTCAACTGCTTTCTCGCATTCCGATCTGCGCTCGTTGTATTTTGATTCAGCCAGTCCGCGCATTAAATTTGTATTGGTTATCACAATTTTGATTCCATCAAGAACCAAAGGTACTTTTTGGTATTCCAGGGTTTCGCAGTTAAGGAACAGGGCATGGTTTTTGGCTCCCATGCCACTGGCAAACTGGTCCATAATACCGCAATTGACTCCCACAAAATTATTCTCTGCCTTCTGACCGATTTTTACCAGATCCATCTTTTCAATCTGGAAGCCAAAAAGATCATTCAATGCAGTGCCAGTAACCATCTCTATGGATGCAGAAGACGACAATCCTGCGCCATTTGGAATATCTCCTGAATAGAGCATTTCGATACCTCCAATCTCCATAGCCTGCTTACGAAGCTCGTTTATTACGCCAAGAGGATAGTTCGTCCATGCATTGCCTTTTTTTTCGAAGGGCTCGTCGAGCATGATCGTATCACGGTGCTCGAAGTTGGTAGTGGTAAATTTCATACTCCGTTCACTGCTTTTTCTAACCAGGAGGTAGGTGCCAAAGGATAATGCACAGGGAAAAACATATCCGCCGTTGTAGTCGGTATGCTCACCGATTAGATTAACACGCCCAGGAGCAAAGTAGGCATGGATCTCATTTTCGTTCTCTCCGTAAATACTAAGGAATGTACTTTTAAGCTCTGCGATTTTCATAGTTTTTCGATTAGATGATTGGCAGCCCAAAATTAGAAAAATTTCTCTAAACTAAGCCTGGTAATGTTATCAAGATTGACTATATCCCTTCTGTTTTGTTTATTGCCCGGGATTGTATTTCTCTGAAATTCATTCATAATGAGCTTCTCTTACTATCTGGCCGCACAGGCTATCTGACATGAAAATATTTTAAAATACATAGAAATACCTATATTTGCCCCTCTGAAACATTATGGAAAAAAGATCCCTTTTACAATTTTTCAGGCAATCACCCGGCAGTATGTTTTTGCTGGGTTACCTGCCTGTTTTTATGCTGCTTACGATCCTGGTATTGGTCCGTTCAAAAGCGTTCATCCATATTGCCATGAACAGTTTTCATACTCCATTTCTTGACCTTTTAATGAAATACTGGACCTTGCTTGGAGATGGTGTTCTGCTTGTGATTCTTATTCTTGGACTCCTGTTGGTTTCATTCAGGTATTTTTTAACGGTTCTGACGGCATTTATACTTTCCGGCTTGGGAGTGCAGTTTTTCAAGAGGATGTTTTTTAGTGATTTTCCACGGCCAGTGAAGTATTTTGAGATGATACAGTCCGAGTACGAACTATATCTTGTTCCCGGGGTAGATATGAACGCATGGTTCAGTTTTCCTTCCGGACATACAGCAACAGCATTCGCGCTTTTTTTCGCACTGGCGCTCCTCATCAAATCCAAAACAGGTCAGACAGGCCTCCTGATCGTGGCCGTCGGTGTAGGTTACAGCAGGGTTTACCTGTCGCAGCACTTTTTGATGGATGTGGTAGCCGGGTCCCTGCTTGGAATGATTATGGGATGGATTGCCTGGCGCTTGTTCAGAGGTATAAAACGAAAATGGATGGACCGTTCCCTGAATAATATCTTAAAAAGATGAGAATACAGATAACACCTTGGCTGTTTATAATATTCATCATCCTTTTTGGAGTGGTATTCCTGTTACCATTTTCAGGTTCAGTCAACCTTTTTGATTGGGATGAGATCATCTTTGCTGAATCGGCCCGTGAGATGATCGTCAGTGGTGATTACCTCATGGTAACCATCAATTATGAACCCTTCTGGGAGAAACCACCATTATTCATATGGCTGCAGGTGGTTTCCATGAAAACATTCGGTATTAATGAGTTCGCGGCACGTTTTCCCAATGCACTGTGTGGTATTCTTACACTAATCTCTTTGTACCTGGTTGGAAGGAAGATTCATGGAGAAAAGTTTGGAATGCTATGGGCTGTTGCCTTTGGTACCGCGATCCTCCCGTTTTTTTATTTTCGGACCGGTATCATTGATCCCTGGTTTAACCTGTTCATATTTCACGGTTTTTCTTTTTTTATCTTTTATCTATGCCCGAAACGATTTTACAGAAGGCATCTGTACGTTGGATTATCGGCACTTTTCCTGGGACTCGCCGTGCTGACGAAAGGTCCGGTTGCGGTGCTGGTGTTTACATTGAGCTTTCTTGTCTATTTGTCCTATGTGCGTGGAAAAATTGTCATTAAAATATCTCATATACTCCTTTTTGTGGGGGTGCTCGCTGTAACAGGCGGATTCTGGTTTTTGGTTGCAATTATCAACGGTAATTTTGAGGTAGTTAAGGAATTTATATCATACCAGGCAGGATTATTTACAGATGATTTTGCCGGCCATGGAGGATTCCCTGGCTTTCATTTTGTGATTCTGCTTTTTGGCGTTTTTCCCGCCTCAATACTCATGCTAAATGGCTTTCAGAAGAAAAGAGAGGAAGACCGGTTTGCTCAGGCCTTCAGAACCTGGATGTACATCCTGTTTTTCCTGGTACTGATTCTCTTTTCAATCGTTCAAACTAAGCTGGTTCATTATAGTTCCCTTGCCTATTATCCGATGACATTTATATCTGCCTGGGTAGTCTATCAGTGGCTGGATCGGAAAATTGAGATCAGAAGGTGGCAGATTGTCATGCTGGCAATCATTTCACTTGTACTTATTATTATCACTGCTCTGGTTCCTTTCTTGCTTAGAAATCCCGGGATACTTATCGATCGACATGCACAAAGCCTGTCTCCCTATGTGGAGGGAGTGCTAAAATCTGATATTGAATGGGGATACATTCATTATCTTCCGGCGGTTATCCTTTTTGCAGGTATGGTGACTGCCCTTTACAGAATTTTCAAAAGGGATTATAAAGGGATTATTGTGCTTTTTTCATCCTCACTACTATTTTTATTCCTTTCTTTGGTGCTGTTTGTTCCAAAAGTTGAACGAATGATCCAGGGACCTGCCATTGATTTCATGAAGGCCCATTCGGGCCCGGAGAAACATGTAATTACTATGGGATTTAAAAGTTTCGCACCCTGTTTTTATGGTGAATGGCACCCAGGAGAGATTCCTCAAAGGATGAGCGATCAATGGCTTGAAGATGTTTCTGAAAAACAACCGGTTTTTGTAGTGATGAAAGCGGACAACAGGGAAAAATTTTTTAAAAAATATCCGCTTCTTGAAAAGCTTTACGAAGAAAATGGTTATGTGTTTGCAGTTATTAAAAAAGCAGACGAAACCAGGTAAGATTTTTTTTGATATAAACTCTTAAACTTAATTACTGGAAAGCAACGATTTTTTAAAACATTATAACTAGCCTGGATTATACTTGCATTTAGTTTTGTGCAGCTACAACTTACAAGCCCTGCTGATGTAGTCGCCTACTTCAAAGGGCTTGTAAGGAAGTAGATGTGCAAAAATGAATGCACTTTAATAAAATTCAACAAAATAAATTTTTTATTGAAATATTACTATATTTACTATTATTTTGGATATTACAATATTTTTGTAATTATTTATGAATAATTCAGGCTAGAATTATTATCTTGACTTTTTATACTTTTTTTAAACCCTAAAACTTTACAATCAAATGATAAAATTAAAATCTGTTTTCGGTATTATCATGTTAATGCTACTAATCTCTTGTGGCAGCCAGGAGAAGGAACCCTGGATTGATCTGTTTAATGGTGAAGATTTATCCGGTTGGGTGCAAAGAGGAGGAGATGCCATTTATGAAGTACGCGACGATATGATTGTTGGTAAAACAGTTCTGAGAACTCCCAACAGTTTTCTTTGTACAGAGAAAGATTATAGCGATTTCATCTTAGAGTATGAAGTAAAAGTTGATCCCAGACTGAATTCTGGTGTGCAAATCCGCAGTGAGAGCAACCCAGGGTACAAGGATGGTCGCGTTCACGGTTACCAGGTGGAGATCGACCCGTCAGATCGGGCATGGACAGGTGGTATTTATGATGAAGCAAGAAGAGGATGGCTCTATCCGCTCGATTTGAATCCCCCTGCAAAATCGGCTTTTAAGCAGAATGAGTGGAACGCTTTCAGGGTAGAATGTGTTGGATCACACATTAAAACTTTTCTTAATGGTGTTCATGTTGCTAATTTGTATGACGAGAAAACTGCTGAAGGCTTTATAGCACTGCAGGTACATTCTGTCGGACCGAAGCCTGAGAATGAAGGGATAGAGGTCGCATGGCGAAATATCAGGATCATTACTGAGGATGTGGAAAAATTTGAAACAGAGTCAGAGGCCCCGGTTTTCAGCCGGCTCATAAATAAGCTGGCTCCTGAAGAAAAGGAAATGGGATTTAAACTTCTCTTCGATGGTGAAACATCTGATGGATGGAGAAATGCATATAAGGAGACATTCCCGGAAAAAGGATGGACCATCGAAGATGGGAGATTAACCGTTGAGGCCTCTGGCGGTGGTGAGGCCAGGCATGGGGGTGATATTGTTACTGTAGATGAATACAGTGATTTCGACTTTCAGCTTGAGTTTCGCATTACTGAAGGCGCCAATAGCGGAATCAAATATTTTGTTGCTGAGGCTGAAGGAGAGGGGCATGTAGGTTCAGCAATCGGACTGGAATACCAAATACTGGATGATAAAAATCATCCGGATGCCAAACTGGGCAACCATGAAGGCAGCCGGACGCTTGCTTCACTGTATGACCTGATCAAGGCATCAGACAAAAAGCGTTTTTATGGTATCGGAGTATGGAATGTTGCAAGGATTGTCTCAAAAGATAACCACATCGAGCATTACCTGAATGGAATAAAAGTGTTGGAATATGAACGTGGTAGTGAGGAGTTCAGAAAGCTGGTTGCCGAAAGTAAATATAAAGTATGGGAAAATTTTGGTGAGGCTGAATCAGGCCACATTCTGCTGCAGGACCATGGCGATAAAGTCTCTTTCAGAAGTATAAAGATCAGGGAATTGTAGGATAATTTCATAAGTTTAAGCTAACCCGGGGTATTGAATATCCCGGGTTTTTTCTTGGGACGCCACGCATAGCCATCTACAATGGATTGGCAGCTCTGAACAAGTTCTATATATATAGAATATAATAGGTTTAGCCTGGATTATTCAGGCTTAGAGTTTCGAATAATTTTTAACAGTGGGACCATTAGCTTGAGGCAAGAGCGTACCCATGGTTTTTAAAATCTTACAGATGTTCCTGTTTCTGCACTTTCATAAGCAGCCTCAATAATCCGGATCACATTCCGCGCCTCTTCTGCCTTAACAGCCAATTCGGAACCGTGACGGAGATGCTCGTAAATATTATCATAATAGGCCAAATAATTGCCCGGGATGGTAGGGATTTTCTCCCGGTTCTCTGTTTCACCTTCCACTGAATTAATTATGCCATACAGATCCGGCTGATCCGATCCCCAATCTTTTGCCCCGGGAACCTTACCCGCTTTTAGGGCCTCTTCCTGTGGATCGATCCCCCACTTCAGAAAACTGCCATGCGTTCCGTGCAGCATATATCGAGGTCCCTGCTCCTTAACCAGATAACTGCCCCTGACAAGGCATTTCACATCCGGAAAGTGCATGAAAATATCAAAGCTGTCATCTACCTCACTTCCGGTGCGTTGACCACGCACATCGGCAAAGATATATTCAGGCATACCAAACAGGTCCAACGCCTGGTCAATCATGTGTGATCCCAGGTTATACAGCGTTCCCGCACCTAATCGCTTCTCCTCCTTCCACGACTCCTGGATGTAGTTTCTGAACCTGTCGAAATGAGACTCGAAGGAGACCAGTCGTCCCAATGATTCCGATTTAATAACCTTCTTTACGGTAAGGAAATCCCCATCCCACCTGCGGTTCTGGAATACTGATACCATTAAACCCTTCTTCTTTGCCAGTGCCATAACCTCATCGGCCTCGGCAGTTGTGAGCGTAAAGGGCTTTTCAACAACAATGTGTTTTCCGGCCCCGAGCGCCTTGAGCGCCATCTCATAATGAAGGTAGTCCGGCGTGTTCACTATGACCAATTCAACATTTTTGTCATGAAGCAGATCCCCGTAATACCTCACCAGTTTAGCTCCTGGATGACGGCCTTTGGAATTGTCCTTATGTCGCTCAAGAATCCCGATTATTTCAAATTGGGGATGGGTATCAAGTAGGGGGCCATGGAACACAATCCCAGACATGCCGTATGATGCAAGCGCAGTTTTAATCGGCTTCATAATTTATTGTTTTTAATGCTTAAAGCTACAAAATTCATTACTTTTGCATGCATTGAACGAAATAATTCACCTATTTGCTTGATATTGCAAGGCAACAAATTAAAATAAAATCGTCTTTGTGATATTTCTTTGTAAGATTATTAAACATAAATTTGATTTTCAGGTAACAAACAAAAGCCGTTTTATGTCGTTTCTTTGATAAACAATAAAGGTAGAAACAATGAAAAAACAAATGAAGGTAGTTTTATTTATGTTGACGCTTTCCGGCGCAGCAATGATCTTTAATTCCTGTGCAACTCAGAATGACGAAAAAGTTGTAGCAAAGAATATAATATTTCTTATCGGAGATGGAATGGGTCTGCAGCAAATGCATGCAGCCTATGTTGTTAATGGGGGATCGCTGGCTATTGAGCGTGCCAGTCATGTTGGACTGCAGAAAACCCACTCAGCCAATAAGTACATAACCGATAGCGCCGCTAGTGGCACCGCCCTGGCATGCGGTAAAAAAACAAAGAATGGAATGATCGGAATCGACAGTACCCTCAATGAACTGGAGTCGATTCTTAAAGTGGCTGAACGAAATGCGATGTCAACCGGGCTGGTATCCACTTCAGGGATCACCCATGCAACACCAGCTTCTTTTATTGCCAACCAGAAGAGCAGAAATAATTATGAGGCAATAGCAGCAGATTTTCTAAAAACAGATATCGACGTTTTTATCGGCGGCGGTCTGTCGCATTTTACTGAAAGAGAAGATGGAAGAGACCTTACTGCTGAACTGGTTGAAAATGGCTATACTGTTACAACTACACTGGATGATTGTATGAATCACTCTTCAGGCAAACTTGCGGCATTTACTGCCGATGGACATAATCCAAGTATGCTTGATGGCAGGGGCGATATGCTGCCAAAGGCTACCGGTAAAGCACTGGAGCTTCTCAATCAGAATCAAAATGGATTTTTTATCATGATTGAAGCATCGCAAATTGACTGGGGCGGACATGC
>CAYSMO010000070.1:0-10954 GCA_964432125.1 uncultured Bacteroidaceae bacterium
CTTGCTGTAATCTTCTCCCTGGTCTCCGGCGAGATTGAAGGGGAGGGAGCCTCCTCGATGATCTTCTGGTACCGTCGTTGCAGGGTACATTCCCGCTCATACAGGTGCACTGCATTGCCGTGGTGGTCGGCCAGTACCTGGACCTCAATATGCCTGGCTTTTTCGATATAGCGCTCAACGTAGAGCTCTCCGGAACCAAAATAGTTCATCGCCTCCCTGGCGGCATCCTCCATTGCCTCTTTCAGCTCCTCTTTTTTCCGGATGATACGCATCCCTTTTCCTCCGCCTCCTGCTGCCGGCTTAATCAGCAACGGGTAGTGCAGTTCGTCTGCCTTATTCAATATCTCTTCCGGAGTGCCGGTAACCCCTTCGATGACCGGCACGCCCGACTTTTTTGCTGAAGTAAGTGCGTTGGCTTTGTTTCCCATCAGGTGGATCACTTCGGGGCTGGGTCCGATAAAGGTGATGCCGTTTTCCCTGCACAGCTTTGCAAAATTGGTATTCTCTGCCAGAAATCCATATCCCGGGTGGATTGCTGAAGCGCCTGTGCTGAGGGCAATATCGATGATCAGTTGCTGGTTGAGGTATGTTTGCGCGAGTGTATTGCCATGTAGTGGCCATGATTCATCGGCCTCCTGCACATAGGGAAGGTTTTTATCTGTTGCGGTATAGATAGCAACAGCCTTCATGCCAGACCTTCGGATCGCATGTACGATACGCAGGGCTATTTCGCCCCGGTTGGCTACCAGTATTTTATGGAATGTATTGTTATTCATTGCTCCATCCCGGTTTACGTTTTTCAAAAAATGCTTGTATCCCTTCTTGTCCCTCTTCAGAAACCCTGTATTCGGCGATTAGTTTTGCGGTCGATTTCAGCTGGTCAGCAGGATCGCGGAGAAGGTCATTGTTCATGAACATCTTTTTAATTCCCTTCATGGCCTGTGGACCATTGTTAAGCAACGTTTTTATCAGCAGTTCAGCGGTTTTGTCAGGGCTTTCATCGGGTGAAAGGATGTTCACCAGGCCGCGTTCAAGCGCTTCCCGGGCTTGGATCTGTCGGCCGGTAAGCATCCATTCCCGCGCTACACTTTTTCCTGTTTTTGCAACGACAAAGGGTGCAATGGTGGCCGGGACCAGGCCGAGTTTTACCTCTGAAAAGGCGAAGGTAGTATCTGCAGTAGCTACTGAGATATCGGCCGCTGCGATGATGCCATTGGCCCCGCCGATTATTTTTCCTTTGGCGATGGCCAGGGTAATTTTTGGGGAGCTGTAGATATCATTGAACAGTTGTGCCAACTCTTCACTTTCGCTTGTCAGCTCCTCTTTCGACTGTTCAAGTCCCTTTTTCATCCAGTGAAGGTCGGCCCCTGCGGAGAAATTCTCGCCGTTTGAACGGATAACGATCAGGCGCAGATCTTTCTCTTTGCTGAGTCTTCTGAATGCGTCGGAGATCTCGCGAATCATCTCAATATGAAGGGCGTTGTGCACCTCCGGACGGTTGAGGGTGATTGTCCCAACGTGGTCCTCTGAAGATGCTATGATGTATCTCTGTTCTCTCATAATTACATTCGGTAGACGCCTGATCGGGGTTCGTTAAATTTTCTGTTCAGTGACATGGAGATGGCCAACCCCAGGATATTTCTGGTCTGGGCCGGTTCGATGATTCCATCGTCCCACAGCCTGGAGCTGCTATAGAATGCTGATCCTTCCCGGTCGTATTTTTCGATGATGGGATTGCGGATCTTCTCTTTTTCTTCAGTGGTTAGTTTTTCACCCTTTGCTGCCAGCTGCTCCTCGCGGATGGTTGCGAGCACATCGGCTGCCTGTTCACCGCCCATGACAGAGATTTTGGCGTTGGGCCACATGAACAGCAGGTGGGGGTCGTAAGCCCTCCCCGACATGGCGTAGTTTCCAGCGCCGAAAGATCCGCCGATCATAACTGTAAAACGGGGCACCCGGGTATTGGCGACGGCATGAACCATTTTGGCGCCATCTTTTGCAATACCGCCCTGTTCATATTTCTTTCCGATCATAAAGCCTGAGATATTCTGCAGGAAGATGATGGGCAGTCCGCGGAAATCGCACAGCTGAATAAAGTGTGTTCCTTTGAGTGCGGAGTCGGAAAAGAGGATGCCATTGTTGGCGACGATTCCGACCGGGAAGCCCATGATATGTGCAAATCCGGTGACCAGCGTGGTACCGTAATTTTTCTTGAATTCTGAAAATTCACTGCCATCGACCATCCTGGCAATGATCTCCCTGACATCGTATGGTTCGCGGCTCGATTCGGGGATGATTCCGGCGATCTCTTCGGGATTGTAAATTGGCTCTTTCACTGCGATGCGGTCGAGCCTCTGGGGTTCCGGGGCCTGTAGTGTTTCAAAAATATTCCTACAGATCTGCAGTGCATCCCTGTCATTTTCGGCCAGGTGGTCGGCTACTCCGGAGATGGAGGTATGTACATGTCCACCGCCGAGCTCTTCTGCAGTAACGGTCTCACCGGTAGCGGCCTTCACAAGTGGCGGTCCCCCGAGAAATATCGTGCCCTGTTCCCTTACGATAATGGTTTCGTCGCTCATCGCCGGGACATATGCGCCACCAGCCGTGCAGGAGCCCATGACCACAGCGATTTGGGGGATGCCGGCTGCTGAGAGGCGCGCCTGGTTGTAGAAGATGCGTCCGAAGTCGTCCTTGTCGGGGAACACATCGGCCTGATTGGGGAGGAAAACTCCGCCCGAATCGACCAGGTATACAGCCGGGAGGTGGTTTTTGAGGGCTATCTCCTGAGCGCGCAGGTGTTTTTTGATGGTCTCTTCAACGTAGGTGCCGCCTTTAACGGTGGCATCGTTGGCAATGATAATGGTCTCTTTACCGTGTATTACACCGATGCCGGTAACGATTCCAGCCGAGGGGAATTGGTTGTTGTACTGGTCGTAAGCAGCGAGGGAAGAGAGCTCTAGGAAGGGTGTGTTTGGATCGAGCAGGAGGTCGATCCGGTCCCTTACCAGCAGTTTGCCACGTGAGGTATGTTTTTCACGGGCATCCGGGGGTCCTCCCAGGGTAATTTCCGACAGCAGTGAGCGGTAATTGCTGAGCAGTGAGACGTGAAAATGCTTTCTTTTCTCAAACTCAGGACTTTTTGTCTCTATTTGCGATTTGAGCGAATACAATGTTTCTGTTTTTTATTTAAACCAATAACACTTTAGAATCGGATTTTGTTTAAAAGATATATCAAAAAGTTTAAACAAAGCTAAACAAAATTATAAAAAATTCAGTACTGTCGGACCATTATCGGGAGATGAAAATTTATGTTTTAAATGATCTATTTGTCACTGTAGCCTTTGTTTGGGTCGAGGTGAAGGTACCGGGAGAGGTATTTGACACCGATATAAAATGGGATGGTATCGAGAAGAGCGGCAACCAATTTAAAGGTATAGTTTGAGAGTATCAGGATCATGAGACCGTGAGCCACTGTTTCGCCGGGATGGATGTGGATGGCATCTGAGAAGGAGTAGGTGATGAGGATTACGGCAACGGAGTCGACCATCTGACTGGTAAGGGTTGAGCCGTTGTTTCTGAGCCATAGGGCCTTGCCTTTGGTTAGTTTTTTAAGAAAATGGAATACCTGTACGTCGACAAACTGTGCTGTAAGATAGGCGATCATGGAAGCCAATGTTGCCATCCCGGTGAGTTTTCTGATATAGAAGAAGCTGTAGTTGGGGTGGGTGAGTTCAGGAAGGTTGTTGGCGCCCAATTCGGGACGTGGAGGCAGAACACCTCCCAGCCACAGGATAAAGAGCACCCATAAGTTCAGTAACAATCCGACCCAAACGACCGTGTTGGCTCTTCTCCTTCCGTATAGTTCACTAATGAAGTCGGTACAGAGGAAGGTGATTGGATAGGGGAGCACACCTACAAAGACAATGAAAGGGATGTGAAGCCCTCTAATACTAAAGGACAGGTCGATCTGTCGTGACAGGCCAAGTATATTGAGAACGGCAAGGGTTCCAAGAAAAACTCCGGATAGAATTATGAAAATCAATTCACGCCGACGGGCAATTTTGACAGGTACTGCTTCTTCCGATCCGAACATCAGCTCATTTTTAGGATATTGTTTTAAAATTATTAAAATATTTTACAACTGAAAGAATAAATGGTTCATTTTTATTCGAAACCGGATGAGGTTAACCTTGTGGCAACCTTGTTTAATATGGCATTTAATTATTGTTTGTCATGTTTTTGGTTTCATTGGTCGATTTTTTAATATCAGTTAATACTTTTATTACAACAGGTCTGATATTTTTGTATTTTGTTGCTTTGTTTTGCTTATCCTTAACCTATGTCTTTGAAAATTGCCAAGGCGTTAAACATTGAAAAGAGCGAACAGAGTGTTGTGTTGCTTTTGCTTACTCAGTCTGTATTTCTCGGAATTTTTGCTGGGGCACTTGATGTTGGAGCAAATTCCCTATTTCTCCAGGAATATGGTGCTGATCTTATGCCAAGGGCATTTATGATCTCGGGCGCAGTTGGAATTTTCTTTACTTCAGGTTACACCTATTTACAGAAAAAAATTCCGTTTCGGGTCTTCACTATAATTAACCTGTCGGTTGTTATACTTCTTACCGCTTTGCTCAGGATGGGATATAGTTATACAGATGATCCCAGGGTTACTTTTGCATTGCTGGTTTTTATGGGACCCTTAATTATCATTAGCATGCTGGGCTTTTGGGGAACAGCAGGAAGGTATTTCACTTTGAGGGAAGGGAAACGACTGTTTGGCATTATTGATATGGGTTCAGTTGTTGGGATGATTCTTGCGTTTTATGCCGTGCCGGTGCTTGTACGGTTCAATTTTAATGTTCATGACACCTTGCTTATCGGACTTTTCAGTCTGATTGTTGCATTATTATTCCAGATTATCGTGATGCATAAGCATCGGATCATTGCTGTTCCGGCTTCTGCAGAATTAAAACGAAGAAGCTCCGGATTGCTGGGCGTTTTCAGCAAGCGCTACACATCAATGATGGCTCTTTTTGTTATCATTAGTGTGATAGCAGCATTCTTTATACATTACTCTTTTATGTGGGCGACTGAAGCGAATTATCCCGATACCAGGGAGCTGACAAGTTTTCTGGGGGCATTTTTCGGCACAATGATGATATTTACTGTGGTAATAAAGAGCACCCTTTATGGGTGGTTGATGAAAAATTATGGTTTGAGGGTTACGTTACTTATTTCCCCGGTAATGTTATTGATTCTGACAGTTATTGCAGCTGTTGTCGGGGGCTTTTTCGGCTATACTGCTGAAGCAGCCAGCTTCACACTTTTTTTTCTGGTAATCTCGCTTTCCAAACTTTTTAACAAATCTCTCAAGGATGCCATAGAGAGTCCGTCGATGAAAATACTCTATCAATCGCTCGATTCAGATGAGCGGTTTGATGTCCAGGCGAAAATTGATGGAGTAGTGAATGAGTTTACAGCTTTTTCAGCAGGCTTGATTATGGCCGGTTTGTTGTTCCTTAGTTTTGTGACGGTGATCCATTTTTCCTATATACTCGTCTTTTTGTTGGTGATCTGGGTTATCCTTGGTTTTTCCCTGTACAGGTCATACCGAAAGACATTGAATGAATCTTTGGCTGCTGCCAGAACCTATGAGACGGACGATACAGCAATTGAGACAGAAGATAATATGGACATTTCACATACAGGGATGTTTAGTGAAATAGTGCGTCTTGACCCCTATTTTTATCATTATGCAGACAAGGATCAGTTGCATCAGATTCTTGGAGATCAAGATCCGGAAAAGCAAAGAATTGCCTGGAGGCATATTTCAGGTACCCTGTACAAGTGTGACGATGATTTTGTAGACCGGGTATTGAAAGAAACTACCAATGAAGAAATCAGAATGATTGTTTCAGATTATTCGAAGCGTTTGAGGTTGCCGGGAAAAAAAATTGACCAGGCATTTCGCTCCTCCAACAGGAACAGCATTCTTTCCGCATTAATACAAACCGTTCAGGAGAATGATGCTAGTCAGGTTCCCAATATCATTGCACTATTGAGAGATCGGGATATGCAGCTCAGGTCCTGGGCCATTGAGGCGGCAGGTAATCTGAAAGTGAAGGAATTGGGAGGATATCTTGTTGATTACCTCGGACATCCGGATTTGTATTCAGTGGCATGGTCGGCAATGGTAAAAATGGGAGAGATTGTATTGGAAAACCTGGAGAATGCATTTCACAAGACCGGAGTGGAGATGGTTGTCAGGCTACGTATCGTGCGGGCAATGATCGCTATAGGAGGACCACATGCAAGCGGGTACCTTTTCGACAAAATCACTTTTCACCAGAGGGATGTAAGAGAAGCAGCTATCAACGGTCTTTATCTGAATGACTACTTGCCGGATGAAAAGGAGATACAGGTTTTAAAAAGTTTAATTTATGAAGCTGTTTTTGCCAGTGCAATAAATATGGCTACTGAGCATGTGCTACAGGAGAAAGATCCTGAAAAGGTTATTCTAAAAGTGATTCAGGAGGAGAGAAAAAAGACAGACCACCTGGTTTTCACATTGCTGGGCATTACCTACGACAGGAGTGCTATTAGTCATGTGCGGCGTAGTTTTGAGAATGTTGAAAACGAGGATGCCGGTTTTGCGCTGGAACTATTGAATTTAATCGTTGACGATGAGGTGTATGCTTATCTGGAGCCCTATTATGATGATCTGTGGGTTGTGGAAAAAATTAGAAGGTTGCAGAATGAGATGCCGGTTGAAATCATTCCTTATGCCGAGTTGCTTTTAGATATGCTTAACAGAGATAGTCTATATACCGGGAATTACGCGCGCGTTTGTGCAATCGATGCATTAAAGATGGCCGAGGGTTTGGAGGTTGGACAATATCTTGCCGCGCAGGTCTTTCATCCAAATCCTGTGATTAGCAAAGCAGCAGCTGTCGTACTGGCAGATATAGGTGGTGGATTATATCATAATGTAATGGAAAGACTGGATATTGCTTTGGGAGAAGCAGAGTCGGAACCGGCTGTAAAAACGGATATGGACCCATCGGAGATTATTGGGATTGTTGAGGACCTGAAGACATGGAAGACCTTCAGTGGGCTTGATCGCGAATTACTTTTCAGTATTGCAAGTCGGTTTGTCCCCACCAGGAACACTTCAATAGAAAGCCTTGATTATGTAACAGTAATGAAGGCGCCATTCTTTCAGAATTCTTTGCTTACGAGGGGTGTGGTGATAAATCTCACCGATTATCCGGGTATATTAGAGCAAATGGATTATCTTGCAACTCATCCTGAATTCAGGTTTTATCAGCTTGACAGAAATGATTTCAGGGAGTTGATGTTTGATGAGCCGGAATTACTAAATGCTTGTCAGCAGTTATTTGCGAATCCGGATGCAATAGATATTTTTAATTTAAAGGTTTAATAGAGATAAAAGTTGAAGCAGCGTACCACCATTTTCAGGCAGCTAATATTGAATATTGTTATCCCGGCAATACTTGCCATGTTGGCTCTTGGGGCGATTAATGTACACCAGACCTGGAGCATTCTCGAGGAGTCGAGCAAGAGCAAGAGTAAGCTCATTAGTGAGGAGATCAGACAGATACATGAAATGCAGGATATGGCAATGCGTATTCTGGAAAAGCAGATTAATCCTGATCTTAGGCGGTTCAGCCATCTACTGGTGAATAGTACTTTCAGAAATACGGATGGTATTGAGACGGTTGATCTACAATCTATTCAGCAAAAGATTGGGATGGATTCATCAAAACAGGATATATATATAATTAACAGGGATGGGATTGTTGTAAACACTACATTCAAGCCAGATCTTGGGCTTAATTTTTTTGAATTCGGGAAAGAGCACAGGGAGATGCTTGAAGAGGTTTGGGAAAGCGGCACATTTCTAAGTGAAAAATTTGCCATTGAGAACTCGACCAAGCGGGTGAAAAAGTTTACCTATATACCTACACTCGATGGCAAATATCTCATTGAGCTTGGAATTTATTCAGCACAGGCCGACAGTATCATTGATTTCGTGAAGGAGAGAATGAATAACATGTCTGATGAACGGACCAACATTATTTCTGTAGATCTGTTTATCGGCATGGAAAATCCCTTATGCCTGAATGGCGATGCTACAATTGCGGAGGAATTTGCCGGGTATTACAGGGAGGTGATGGAAAACAAGGTAAGGATTACCCTGGACGACCGCAAGGCCAAGCCTCCCGTAAGGAGGGACTTCATTTACATGGACCGTAAAAACACAAGCCTTTACAAGGAATCTGTAATTCGAATCATTACCGATATAAGTGAAGAGAAAGCGATTCTGCAAAAAGAACTTTGGAGGTTTATGTTGGTCTTTCTTGTAACGGTCCTGATTGTGATTATCATGCTTTACCGGAAAACAAAGGTCATAACAGACCCCATTAAGCGGCTTGTCTCGAATGTCAACAGGATTACTGCCGGACACCTGAATGAACGGGCTGAAGTTGTCGGAAACAATGAGATTGCATCTTTATCGGAGCAGTTTAACAACATGATCGAGGAGTTGGAGAGTTACTACAATGAACTGGAGCAGAAGGTGAAGGACCGTACTGCTGAAGTGGTGGCCCAAAAAGAGGAGATTGAGGCACAGCGCGATACACTGCAGGAGCAAAGAAATTTGTTATCAGAAACCAATGAATCCCTGCAAATAGCATATACCGAAATTGAAGATAGCATTCATTATGCCAGCAGGATACAGAATGCGATCCTGCCGCCCGATGATTATCTCAAAAGGGTTATTCCTAACGCGTTCTTTTTCTACAAGCCCCGCGATATTGTAAGTGGCGATTTTTATTGGGTTGCGGCAAAGGATGGTAAGGTAATCATTTCTGCAGTTGATTGCACCGGGCATGGTGTGCCGGGTGCATTTATGTCGATTGTTGGAAACAACCAGTTAAACTATGCGCTAAATGTTAAGAATGAGACGCAGCCATCCGAAATTTTACGAATTCTTGATGAGGGTGTTACTGCAACGTTGAGGCAAACTAAAAATGAATCGGTTCAGGATGGGATGGATTTGGCAATGATTACCATTGATAAGAATAGAAGAAAGTTACAATTTGCAGGAGCATTTAATCCGTTGATACTGGTTCGAAAAGGGGAGCTGATTAAGTTTAAGGCAGACCGGGTTCCAATTGGTGGTCATATTATTGAGATAAAAAAGAGCTATACCAACCATGAAATCGATTATGAGGAGGGGGACATGGTTTATATTTTTTCTGATGGATATGCAGATCAGTTTGGTGGTGCAACTGGCGGTAAGTACATGTCAGGCAGATTTGTTAAATTCCTTCAAAGTATAGCAGATCAGCCGATTGAAAAGCAATATGAGTTGCTTGAGAATGATATTAGCGAATGGATGGGTGAGGAACATCAGGTGGATGATATACTGGTGATAGGAGTAAGACTTTAACAGCGCAAAATAAATATTTGTTTATGAGCAATAAACTCAGCGAGGCTGGTGCATTGTTTAACCCTTTTCCCGGCCTCCGTCCCTTTACCCCGGATGAATCGCATCTCTTTTTTGGAAGGGAAGGGCAGAGTAAGTCGGTATTGAATTCACTCGAGGTCAACAACTTCGTTGCAGTAATAGGTGCCTCGGGGAGTGGGAAATCATCCCTGATTTATTGCGGAGTTATACCGGGGTTAAAAACCCGTTCTGATAACAATTGGATCGCCGTTTCCACCAGACCCGGAACAAATCCGGTCAGAAATCTTGTTGTTTCATTATCAAAGGCCTTTGAAGGAAAGGTGTATGAAGACGATACAGAAAAGCTCCTTTCAGGCGCTCTTTCTATTCATGACTGGACCAAGGGCTTGCTTTCAGGACAACAGAGGCTACTTTTAATCATAGACCAGTTTGAAGAGATATTCAGATTTAAGAAAACCAGGACGGCTGACACTGAACAGGAAGAGGTGAACAGATTCGTTGAATTGATTTATTCAGCTTGTGCTGCCCGGTCTGGTACCGTGAGCGTTGTACTTACCATGCGCTCTGATTTTATCGGTGAATGCTCAGTTTATCAAGATCTTACAGCATTGATTAACCGGAGTAATTATCTGATTCCACAGATGACGCGGGATGACTTCAGAAAGGCAATTGAAGGTCCTGTTAGTGTGGGAGGAGCTTCCATTGACACCACGCTGGTTGAGCAATTATTGGATGAGGTTGGAGACAATACAGATCAGTTACCGGTATTGCAGCATTCTCTCATGCGAACATGGGATTACTGGTTGCTGCAGAACGATCCGGACAAGCCTATTTCGGTTGGTGATTATGAGGCGATCGGCCGGATGGAAAAGGCGCTGTCAGATCATGCCAATGAGGCTTATGAAGAGTTGAACGAGAACCAGCGGTCTGTTTGTGAGCGTCTTTTTAAGACCATTACAGAAAAGGGGGGTGATAACAGGGGGGTGAGAAGGCCTTCCGGTATTCGGAGAATCGCTGAAATATCAAAGTGTTCCGTCGAAGAGATTATCACTATTGCTGAGGTGTTCAGAAGTGGAGGAAGAACATTCCTTACCCCATATCAACCTGCTGTCCTTGATGAAAATACTGTACTAGATATTTCCCATGAATCCCTTATGAGAATCTGGGACAGGCTGAGACTATGGGTGGATGAAGAGGCCTCTTCTGTTCAGATGTATAAACGGCTTTCAGAGGCCGCAGCTCTTTACCAGGCAGGTACAGCGGGGCTATGGAGGCCACCCGATCTGCAGTTAGCGCTTAACTGGCGTGATAAACAGGAACCTACATTGACCTGGACAGTTCAGTACAGTCCTGCATTTGAAAGAGCCATGGTATTTCTGGATACCAGTGCGTCTGAATTTCGCAAGGAGGAGGAAAATAAGATCCGATTGCAGAAAAGGCGTCTCAAGGTAACACGGATGT
>CAYSMO010000071.1:0-10899 GCA_964432125.1 uncultured Bacteroidaceae bacterium
CATACCCGGAGCCATTGTGCACAATACTGACCGACCTGTCAATTATCAAACATATTTGACAATAAGGTTGATTGGATAAAATAATTTGACAGTAAAATGTTGCATTTGTCAATATTTATGTATTTTTGACAAAAAGAGAAATAAATGTCAAATCTAATTGAACCGTACGATAGAAATAAACCCTATAACAGCTTGCCTCTTCTTCCTCCAGATGATGACAAGGTTGAAACGAAAGAAGTTTATAAAGCATTAAACAATGCAAACAAAGCACTTGCTGAACTAAAAGGGATTGCAAAAAAACTACCAAATCAGTCAATGCTTGTGAATACCATTGCGCTAAGAGAGGCTAAAGCAAGTACGGAGATTGAAAATATATTTACTACTGACGATGAACTTTACAAAGCACTCACAATTAGTGAATACGGGCTGAAAGGAAATGCGAAGGAAGTTCTAAGATATAGGCAAGCGCTTTGGAAAGGATACAATGATATTGTAAAAAAACAAGCGTTAACAATTGAAACTCTTATAGACATTTATCAAGAAATAAAGCAGGTTAATGATGGCATTAGACCACCGCAAACTGAAACCGTAATTCTTAAACGAGGAAGTGGAAGTCTAACGGGTGAAGTGGTTTATACTCCACCAAGAGGAACTCAAGTTATCCAGCAGAAGTTAAATAATCTAGTCGAATACATTAACGAAGATTCAAAATATCCCTATGACCCATTACTGAAAATTGCAATTTCGCATTATCAATTTGAAGCCATTCATCCATTCAGAGATGGGAACGGACGAGCAGGAAGAATTTTAAGTATTCTGCTAATGATTCAAAAGCAACTATTAGAAGTTCCAATCCTCTATTTAAGCGCATATATCATTAGAGAAAAAGAAGAATACTATGAACTTTTAAAAAATGTAACAACCCTTAGAGGATGGAATCCGTGGATAATTTATATTCTTAGAGCCATTGAGGAAACATCAAAATATACAATAAGCAAGATTGAAGAAATTGATAGGTTGTTTTCAAGAACCACAGAATTAGTTAATGAAAAGTACCCATCAATAAGAAAAGAATTCATTGAGAAACTTTTTGAACAGCCTTACATAAGTCCGAAGAAATTGTTAGATAAGAATATTAAAAGTCTGAATACAGTTAAGAAATACCTTAAACAACTTGAAGAAATGGGTATTCTAATTCCTGAAAAAATTGGAAAGGAAATAGTTTATC
Organism: uncultured Bacteroidaceae bacterium; assembly: GCA_964432125.1. Taxonomy (GTDB): domain Bacteria; phylum Bacteroidota; class Bacteroidia; order Bacteroidales; genus M55B112. The sequence continues at coordinate 1,229 of CAYSMO010000071.1, forward strand.
TGAATATTGACCTATACAACATTTTATCTGAATCTTAAACAAGTACAGTATACCGAGAAGCAGAACATCGGCGAGGTAAGGTTCTGCATGCTGTAATTGAGATGGTGGAAACTGCAAACGTGTAGTTGGCCCACCGGGGTCGCTTTGCAGGAGGAGGCCTCAACCTTAAAAAATAGATGTGCAAAGCCATTAACAATGTCTTTGTCCTGACTACCATTCATTCCCTGCTTTATGAAAAAAGTCTATCTTTGAAAAAAATTCGTTTATGGTATCTTCATTCCAGTTTTCATCATTGCCAAAAATAATTTTCGGTCCGGGTAAACGTGCTGAATTACCAGCAGTGGTAAAGGGCTACGGATCAAAAATACTTCTTCTTACCGGTACCACTTCCATTCATTATTCCGGTCATGGGAATGAGATCCAAAAGAGCCTGGAGGAGAATGGTATATCCATCCGCCAGGAATCGATTGGTTCCGAGCCCTCCCCGAAAATGGTAGATGATATCGCCGGCAAATATAAGGGCAGGGGCATCAAGGTGGTCGTCGCAGTAGGCGGCGGCAGCGTGATGGATGCCGGCAAGGCTATTTCTGCCATGCTCGTTGTGGAGTACGGGGTGAAGCATTACCTGGAAGGGGTGGGAGATATGGAACATCCGGGCAAAAAGATCCCTTTTATCGCCATGCCCACCACGTCAGGTACAGGAAGCGAAATGACCAAAAATGCGGTGCTCTCTGAGGTAGGGGAGCGGGGATTTAAAAAATCGCTTCGTCACGATAAATTCATCCCCGACGTGGCCATCATCGATCCGGAGATGATGCTGACCTGTCCGCCGAAACTAACAGCCACCTCCGGTATGGACGCGTTCACGCAGTTGCTGGAGTCGTTTTTGAGTAAGCAGGCGAACCCGATGACCGATGCGCTGGCCCTGCAGGGGCTGAAGCTGGTGAAAAGACACCTGATCAGGGCGTTTCTTGAAGGGGAAAATAACCTGGAGGCCCGTTCGGGAATGGCGCTCGCTGCCATGTTTTCCGGCATTACCCTGGCGCATGCGGGACTCGGACTGGTGCATGGTTTTGCCGGTCCTTTTGGCGCACATTGTAATATTCCCCATGGTACGGTCTGCGGAACACTCATGTCGACCGTTAATTCCATGACAATCGATAAGATCCTGGATGATAAAAAGAGTGTCGCCTATTCGAAATACCTGATCGTGAGTAAGATATTTTCCGATTTTAAATATAAGGAGTCGAAGGAATACTTGCTCGCCTTTAAAGATAAGCTGGACAATATATCAAGGGTGCTGGAGATCCCTTCACTCGATCCCGGGGTTGTGAAGGATGAGATGATTGCAAAAATCGTTGAAGAGACTTCGCATAAACACCATCCGGTAACATTTACCGATAAAGAGCTTGAGGCGATGATCAGAAAGCGGATCGCATAGAGCAAATGCGAGAATCATACTTAATCCAATTTTCCCAGTTCTATCCCGGTATTGGAGATAAATAGCTTGACCGCTATTGCCAGCAAGATGATACCGAAAAACTTCTTGATGATATGGAGTCCGCTGGGGCCCAGTATTCTTTCAAACCAGCTGGTTAATTTCAGTACCAGGAAGACAACCACCATATTAAGCGTCAGGGCGATCAATATATTTGTAACATGATATTCGGCCCTGAGTGAGAGCAGCGAGGTGATGGAACCGGCTCCGGCGATCAGCGGAAAGGCTATCGGTACAATGGCACTGCTGTTGCCCGGTTCGTTTTTGAACAGTTCAATACCCATGATCATCTCCATCCCGATGAGCAGGAGTACAAATGAACCGGCAATGGCAAATGAGGAGATATCCACCCCGAAAATACTTAACAATGGCTCTCCTATAAAGAGAAAAAGCAGCATGATGCCAAAAGCGACCAACGTTGTCTTGGCGGCCGGAATGGTACCCACCTTTTCTTTAATACTCAGGATAACCGGAATGGAGCCGAAGATATCGATGATAGCAAACAGAACCATGAAGGTGGCGATAATCTCTAATAAATCTATATGCATGGGGCTGATTTTTTTGCAAAAATAGCATCTTCTGTTGTGAATGATGCTACAAAAAGCGGATCATTTTGCTATTTCACCATCTATTTCACTGTCTTTTATGGTCATTAGAGAATTCTTGCAGCCTTAGAAGGAAATTATCCTTTCGTTTTGATCGTGCAGCCGATGGCTTTTACCTGTTCCGGATTTACCCTGGCACCGGTTTCAAGGGCATGGATGGCCTGATCAACATACCTCTCGGATACCCCTTTTGCATCCATGGCGTTATCGTCTATTGCACCAATATAAGCTACCTTGAATTTTCCTTTCTCATTTTTTAACAGGTAGATATGGGGGGTTCGTGTGGCACCATACGCTTTGTAGATCTCCTGAGATACATCTTTCAGGTAGGGGAAGGGGAAGCTTTTCTCCTCCGCCCGCTGCTTCATCTTCTCAAATGTATCGTCGGGCGAAATATCCTCATCGTTTGGATTGATTGCGACCACGGGGTAACCGGCGGATGCATAATTATTATGCAATGTAATGATCCGGTCCTCATAAGCCACCGAAAACGGACACGGATTACAGGTGAATACTACGATCACCCCTTTCTGGTCTTTGTAGTCTGAAAGACTTACCATCTTGGAGTCGACGTTTTTCAGTGTAAACGGAACTGCATTATCGCCTGGCTTCAGCTGCGCATCCATGGTAATGGAAAGTGTTAGTAAAACTGCCGTAAGAAGAATTAATTTTTTCATGGTATCTTGTTTTTGGTTTAAAATCTGAATGATATTAGTTTAGATATCTTCATAAAAGGATTTTACTGCTTCAAATAGCTCCTCCCTGGAAACCTCCCCGGGAATAAAACTCCTGTTTGTCCCTTTCCATATCAACGTGGCCGGTATTGCTCCCGACCATTTGCTATTTACGTCAGGTATCCAGCTATTATAATTCATTTCAGTCATATTGAGCACGAGAGACGTCAGATTTTTCTCTTTTACAAATGGAACCACCCTCGGCTGCACCTGGTTGGGAAAATCCAGGTTGAGCAGAATCACCTTGAGTTTATCATCTGCATGAAGTTTTTTCAGCGATTCAAAATAATCGATCTCCGCCACACACGGAGAGCACCAGGTTGCCCAAAAATTTACTACATAGACAGTGTCATTGTTTTGGTTCAGTAGCTCCAACAATCCATCCCGGTCAACACTCCCAACCTTTTGTGAGTAGGAGGCGGTCAGAACAAACAATGATATTGCAATTATCAGGCTGTGTTTCATAAGCGTGTAACGCATTTGAGCGTATATTTGTTTATCCAAAGAATGTTTTTCAAAAATTCGTAAACAAATTGGATGCCATAGTTGTAATAATAATAGATCTTTTATTTGAGGATGCTTAATCTTCTGTCCCCGATAGTTGTTGTGTAGAAGTTTGCTTCTCAGGATTAAAATGTGTATTCGTTTAAAATATTGTACACGCAAAATACGGTATATTAATAAGTAAACTAGAATTAAATATAAAAATCATGGCATTTACATTAGAAATTGGACAGAAGGCCCCTGACTTTCATCTTCCCGCGACAGACGGGAAAAATTATTCACTCAGCAGTTTTGACGATTCAAAATACCTGGTGATTTTTTTTACATGTAATCATTGTCCCTATGTGATCGGTTCGGATGAAGTTACACGGGCAACTGCAGAAAAATTTGCCCCCAGGGATGTAAAGTTTGTTGGCATCAATTCCAACAGCAAGCACACCTATGTAGAGGATGACTTCCATCATATGGTTGCCCGGATGAAGGAGCACAAATTCCCCTGGGTCTATTTGTACGATGAATCACAGGAGATTGCTTTGGCCTACGGTGCATTAAGAACACCACATTTTTATGTTTTTGATGAAAATCGTGAACTCGTATACACCGGCCGGGCGGTCGACAGTCCGAGGGATGCGTCAAAAATCACAGTTAATGAGTTGGATAAGGTGCTCGACGAGCTTACATCCGGCAACAAGCTGTCTATCAGCAAGACCAATCCTATTGGATGCAATGTAAAATGGGAAGGGAAAGACAAACACTGGATGCCCGCAGATGCTTGTGATCTGGTGTAATGCCTGCAATCAGCTCACTCTTTGTGCGATCCGTTAACACCATAGGTTTTCTTAAGCTTTTCTTTTGCCAGGTGAATGCGGCTCTTCACCGTGCCGAGAGGTGTTCCGGTCATATGCGCGATCTCCCGGTAGGCATAGCCAGCCAGGAATAGTTTTAGTGGTTTGGCATAAATTGCAGGCAGTTGCCTGATCTTCTCTTTCAGCTCTTTTCTTTCAAAGATCCGGTCGGGATGAAAAAGCTCAGGTAAGGGGGCAGCCGATATCTGAACCTCCTGATCGGCCCTGTTTGATTTGATATTCTTGTGATGACCACTGCGCAGGTTGTTGATGTAGGTATTTCTGAGTATGGTATACAACCATGCACTTTTGTGCGCATCATATTTTAGGCGGGAGAAATTTTTCAGGGCCTTGTAGCTCGTTTCCTGGACAAGATCCATTGCATCTTCTCGGTCTTCAGTAAGTTGCAGTGCATAATAATAGAGCTGATCATTTGCCCCGATCAGGCTGTTCGAGAAACGTTCCTTTTTAGCAGTTTTGTTGATTGTTTTCATCTTGTTGCTGTTTTTTAATAATCCGCACACCAACTTTTCCGGTAAGTTACGAAATATAATAAAGCAATTCAAGTTTCCCGCATCAGATAATAAAGTTTCAAAAAGCTGGTTTTATTATGTTTCAAAGACCATTACAATAAATAAATGTAGGTATACCACAGTCTAATTTCCATGAAAGATGCTGGATTTTGGAATGATAAATCAAAAAATTTGATTAATTCCATTTTTATTGTGAAATTTAACAACTTTTAAAAAATGAACACAAAATTGAATAAAATGAAAAAAATTACAAATCTGTTTCATGTTCTTGCAATTGTCCTGTTTTCAGGTGTTGTTGTAGTATCCTGTAATACAGGGACTAAATCGGATGATTCATCGGGCAAGAAATCGGCCGATCCTGATAAAAAAGAGGTGGTGGCACCAAATGCTTTATCGGAGGAGGAGGCTGAGCAGGGTTTCGTATTGTTGTTTGACGGCGTAAATACCGAGGGATGGCGTGGCTATCTAAAGGATCATTTTCCTGCCGCCTGGGTTATTGAAGACGAATCGCTGAAATGCATTGGATCGGGAAGGGGTGAAGCCGGCGCAGCAGATGGCGGTGATATTATTTACGACGAGAAGTTTTCAAATTTCCACCTGAAGCTGGAGTGGAAGATTTCCGAAGGAGGTAACTCCGGAATCTTTTATCTTGGACAGGAAGATCCAAAATATCCTACCATTTGGCGAACTGCTCCTGAGATGCAGGTTCTTGATAATATTAAGCATCCCGATGCAATGTTAGGAGAAGATGGAAACCGGCAAGCCGGTTCTTTGTATGACCTGATCCCGGCAAAACCACAGAATGCAAAGCCTGCTGGTGAATGGAATTCTGCTGAGATCATTGTGTACAAAGGTACTGTGGTTCATAAGCAGAATGGAGTAAATGTTTTGGAGTATCATCTATGGACCCCCGAGTGGGAGGAGTTGGTAGCCGATTCCAAGTTCCCCAAACTCAATGAGGACTGGGCCAATGTTGCCAAAGAGGGATATATAGGGTTGCAGGATCACGGCGATGATGTATGGTTTCGCAGTATTAAGATCAGGGAACTCTAGAGCTGTCTGTCCATAAAGCTGAATTATTCCACCTTCGATTTCTGATAAGTCTCAATATTCTGTGCGATCTTCTGTATGAGTAGCTCCCGGGCCTCTTTCGAGGCCCATCCCATATGCGGAGTGATAATCAGTTTCTCTTTGTCATAGAGCTTTAACAGTGGATTATCGGGTTGGATCGGTTCATGTTCGTGTACGTCAAGACCAACACCCCCCAGAATATTTTCGTTCAATGCCCTGGCAAGATCCGCTTCTTTAACAATCCCTCCGCGACCGAGGTTGAGCAGGATGGCACAGGGGCGCATCAGCTTCATCTTCTCATAGGTTATAAGTCCCCTGGTATTTTCATTTAGCGGTGCGTGGATCGATACCACATCCGAGTTCTTGAGCAGATCGTCGAGCTCAAAGCGTTTGTAGTTGATGTTGTTGTTTCTGCCGGTGGTCGAATAGAATACTACTTCCATACCAAATGACTCTGCAATCCTGGCCACTTGTCTGCCAATGGTACCTAGTCCAATGATACCCATCCGTTTTCCCCTGAGTTCCCAGAAAGGATCTCCATGATGGGTAAAGGAATCGCTCTTTGCATATGCGCCGCTCTTCACATAATGGTCGTAATAGAAGGGCCGGTTGACAAGGTGAAGCAACATGGTAAAAGTGAGCTGAGCCACAGAGTCTGTTGAATAATTCAACACGTTCTTTACCTGGATACCCTTCTTTGCTGTATATTCATGATCGATGTTGTCTATGCCTGTGGCGGCGACGCAGATCAGCCTTAAATCAGGAAGCTGATCCATTACAGAGGCAGTGATCTCCACCTTGTTTGTAATGACGATCTCCTTCCCCATACAGCGTTCAACAACCTGTTCAGGAGCTGTTTTTTCAAAAAGATCGAGCTTTCCAAGTTTCTTCAGGTACTTCATGCTGTCTACCGAGCCTACTGTCGATACATCAAGGAAAACTATTTCATCTGTCATGCCATCCGTTTTTTAAATGAAAAAATATTATTAAAGTTAAACAGTTGAACTAACCTTTGGTTCGAAAAATTTGGTCATTTTACAAGCTTCCAGATAAGATATTCGCGCACAAAAAGGTGCTCAATAAAGTGCCCCTGTTTTGTGACCGCTAAAAATAGTTTTTATCGTTATGGCCTGGGAACAACGACATCATTGGTTTCACCATCCAGAGCAGCATTCAATGCAGCCTCCATAAGAATATTGGCATTTTCAAAGTATTCGGTAGCCCCCCGGAGTGCATTAACATCGATTGGTTCGTAATCCGGAAGAATTGAAGTATACATAATGGCTGCTTCTATCAGAGGAAAAAAGAACTCCGGCTTTGGGTTTCCGGCATTTTGCATTTCTGCATTATATGCAGAATCCAATGATTTTCGATTTTCATCATTGTCAAAATCATCGTAGTCTAATTCAGATATAACATCTTCACTAAGTGTGAATTCCAGAATTGTATTCCATCCGTTTTTCGGCTCATCAAAAGTGGCGGTATAAGTACCGTCCACATAAGTATTTTTATTACAGGCTGATGTGGCAATCGTCACAATAGCTATAATATAAAGTATTTTTTTCATGGTTTTTTGTTTTACGCGTTATTAATGTCCGAAAAAGCAGTCTTTTTTTGGATCAGGATACCTCCTCCTTCTCAGGATCCCATGTTATCTTCCGGTTTTCCTTATAGGCGATTGTTGCCATGGCAGCTGTGATGCCCTCTTCAAAAGCCTGATCGATGTTACAGCTTGGCTGACTATTCTCCCTGATGGCATGGATCCATTCGGCAACATGCAGGTGGGTTGTATTCACTCTTTTCCCTCCGCGGTAAGTATAGAGCAACCCACGACCGGCAAAATATTGTTCTGTTGCTGAGGCTACAGCATCCACATCTTTACGTCCCGGAATATATGAATAGATAGGTAAATTAGGATCGATTAAACCGTTTTTTATCTTCTCCTTGTAGCGGCTACTGTCTTTATCAGCATAGATGGTCAGGTTATTCCCTAGTTCCATATACCCGTCATGTCCCATGATCATTTTGCCCCGGTCCTTGCTGTTGGCAAGGGATGCGCTGTATAGCAGGGAAAAATCCCTCGAAGGATATTCCAACACTGTATTCCACACATCCGGAACTTCACGTATTTCATTCACATAGTGTTCAGGTTTCGTGTAAAAGTAGACGCCTCCTGATGATACTGCAGTTTCCGGGATGCCCATTTTTACGATTTGGTTAATAGCATCGTATTCATGGGTAAGAAGATCGCCAGACAGACCGGTACCATAGTCCCACCAGCATCTCCATCGAAAAAATCTTTCCGGACTGAATGGGTGTTTGTTTTCACAAGGTTCTTCGAATTGCCTCCAATCGATGGTCTCTTCCGTTCCTTTCGGATCAATGTTATAGACCCATGCTCCATTGGGGGAATTCCGGTTCGTGGTTACTTCGACCAGATTAATCTCGCCCACCAGTCCTTTTTCGAGCGCTTCTGCAGCCTTGATATAGCTTTCGGTTTGTCTGCCCTGGTGACCCAACTGAAATGTGATGTTCGATTGTTTCACAGCATCGCGAATTGCAAAAACCTCTTCAAGGGTTCGCGTAAGTCCTTTTTCCACGTATACATGTTTACCTGCCCTTGCTGCATCAACGGTAATCTTCGCATGCCAGTGGTCAGGTGTTGCAATGATTACCGCATCGATGTCGTCGGCTTCAAGCATATCACGGTAATCGCTGTATCGTTTGGCCGGCTTACCGAAATTGCCACCTGGTCCTTCCCGGTGGATATTGGCTGAGGCTGACAGGGCACGTTCAGCCCTTACCTCGAAAAGGTCGCATACACCATTCACGACAATGTTCAGGTTATCCTGCTCCATATATTCAGCGTACCTTCGGTCATTGCTGTTCTTTTTAGCAGATTCTTTCCATCCAAGGATCACTTCGGGATGTGGAAAACCTGCCGCACGGAGAATGAGTTCTCCTCGAATACCAAACCCGATGATGCCCAGCCTGAGTGGTTCTCCGTCCCATACCATTTTCGCCTCGCCCATTGGCACACTACTCATATTGAGCTCCTGTTTCAGCAGGTTGTTCCTGTAGTGATCGAGCTTTTTCTTTCTCCACAGACCATAGGCAAAAGCGCCCAGAACGGGAACGGTGGCCATTCCCTTTATCAAATCTCTCCGGTTAATATTTTTTTTATTGTTATCGTTGCTTTGCTGATTGTTGTCCATCGTTGAGAATTATTTTAAGTCTTTTTCTTTTCTAAGAATAAATCTGTCTAATCCAATAATGCTGCCTGTTGGAAACAGGGAAAGAACAACCAGGGTTATCAGCTCAATAAGGTTTTTATTGATCAGCATATAGTTGCCTTCAGAGGGGATTGCATAGACAGCGTTTAATAGCGGAGGATGAGATAGGTAGTAGAGCGCAAGAAGCGCAGCGCCAGCATAGCATGAGAACCTGGTAAAAAGGCCAAGTATGAGGCCAAGACCCACCAGGATCAGTCCCCATATATTAAGGAAATCAGCCACTTGCAGTACTTCAGGATTTCCTGCGATAGAGTGGAAGATCCCTGCAAACCACCCTTTTGAATCCATCAGGTATCCCACGGATGACCAGTTGGGATTCATCAGCTTAATAATTCCCTCATACAGGAGGTGCCAGCCAATCGCGACCCTTAAGATGACTAAACCCCACAGTTGAGGCTTACTGTAATTTTGATACATTGTATTGTATTTGTTATGAAAAAGGATTTTTTAACTTCCAAAAATAATAAAAAATGCTGGTTTTTCACCTTGACTTTTCATAATCTGGTCTGCCCAGTATTTTCAACATTTTATAGTGCTCGACAAGGGCATCCATGAATGTTGGCCTGACATGATACGGGAGATTGTAGG
>CAYSMO010000072.1:0-10837 GCA_964432125.1 uncultured Bacteroidaceae bacterium
ATTTGCGATGCGGCTTATTTTGCCGGGGTGAATGACTACACTGCCGCAGGTTGCTTTACAACCACCTTGCTTTTCCATCTGCCCATGCGGTAATAGATCAGCGTTAATACGAGTCCCATGGTCCATCCGGTTGGGATGGACCACCAGATACCGGTTTCTCCGAATTTACTGCTTAGGAGGAAGGCTGCCGGTATGCGGATCAGCCAAAGCGAGAACAGGGTAATGAACATAGGGATCAGTGTATCGCCTGCGCCGCGCATCACGCTGCCAAAGATGAACATAGAGGTAAAAATAAGGTAGAAAGAGGTGACAATGGTGAGGTAATCGCCACCAATCTGTATTACCTCAGTATCCTGGGTAAACCATCCCATCAGGGGATATTTGAATATTATTACAACAGCAGTCATCACCAGTGAGACCACAGACGACATGAACAATGTTGTCCACAATCCGCGATTGACCCTCTCAAGCTTCCCGGCCCCCATATTCTGACCGACATAGGTTGCCAGTGCCTGTGCAAATACCATTGCAGGTATAACGGCCAGGCTGTCGAGTCGTCCTGCTGCTGTATAGGCAGCTGTTACGTTGGTACCAAAAGTATTTACGATGCCCATCAGAGCCATCATCCCCAGAGCCACGAAGGTATGCTGAAGGCCTGTTGGGAGTCCGATACGCATGCTATCCCTAAACACTTTCTTGTCAAATGAAAAGTTTGTGATATCAAATTTAATCAGCGGATGGGTTCTGTTGAGGTAGAGAGCTGCTACGATAAACGCGGTTCCCTGTGCTACCAGGGTGGCCCATGCTGCACCGGCTACACCCCATTCCAACACTACAATAAACAACAGGTCAAGACCGATGTTCAGCACAGTGGCAAGGATCAGAAAATAGAGAGGCGTGATCGAGTCGCCCATTCCACGAAGGACCGATGCTATGCCATTGTAACCGAAGAAGAGGATCAGTCCGCCAACATATACTGAAAGGTAGGACACCCCCATCTCCATGAGCTCTTCAGGAAGCTGCATCAACCTGAAGATTTGTTCGATAAATGGAAATCCGAGGGCAGTGAGGATGATGGCTGCACCAAAGAGGAGGATAAACACGGTGTCGATGGCACGTTTTACCATTTTGTAGTCCTTCGCCCCGAAAAACTGTGAAATAACGACTGTTCCCCCGCTGGCAATTCCTATCACCAGGGCAACAAGGGTAAAGATGATCGGAAAGGAGGCTCCAACGGCAGCAAGGGCCTCCTTCCCCAGGAAATTACCTACAATGATCTGGTCGACAAATGTATACAATTGCTGAAACATCTGTCCGATCAACATCGGGAGGGCAAATTTGAAGATCCCGGGGCCAATTTTACCTGTGGTTAAATCCTTCAATAGATAGCAACCTTATTAATACAGTTATTGAAAATAATACAGTTCCGATGCTTGGTGAATCTCAAATATGAGGATTCATGAACACATGCAAATCCAGCCGACAAAGGTCTGCTTTTATTTTTAAATTACAAGAAAAGAAACAACAAGGCTCGTCTTATGTTCAAAATAGCAGTGTCTGTATATTCTTGAGGGAAATTTAAAGGTAAGTTGGATACGTGCTATTCAGGGGAATAGTCATAAATATTTGCGACGGAATAGTTGTTCTCTGGTTCGATCCTGCGATTCTATTCAAAGGAGTTGTCCTGAGGTTCAGGCTAAAAATTGCAAGGTTATTCCGTTGTTTGCCTGATGCTTACATTTGAATCGGTTCCAGCTCTACAGTAAAGTGACGCATGATTTGCGCCTCACTGACGATCCTGTAGCCCGAGCGGATCGAAGCCCGCCGGTCGTAGACCTTTTTCAATGCCACGGCAATATAGTCCATGTGGTTCCTCGAGTATACCCTGCGCGGAATGGCCAGCCTCACCAATTCAAGTCCGGGGTAGCGGTTTTCACGTGTATCCGGATCGCGGTCGGCCAGCAGCGTACCGATCTCAACGGAACGTACGCCCGATTCAAGGTAGAGCTCCAGGGCGAGTGTCTGTGCGACGTACTCTTCCCGTGGTACTTCGGGCAGGAATTTTTTGGCATCCACAAAGATGGCGTGGCCCCCAAAGGGTTCCTGAACAGGTACCTGGTATGCTTTTAATTGCTCCCCCAGGTAGTGCACCTGCCTGATCCTGCTGTCGAGAAATTCAAATGTGGTCGCCTCTTTTAGTCCGACCTCCAGTGCCGCCATATCGCGACCCGCCATGCCCCCATAGGAGAGAAATCCTTCAAACATGATGTTGAAATGCGATGCCTTTTTGTACAGGTCGTGTTCACGGATGGCCAGGAAGCCACCAATATTCACCAGTCCATCCTTCTTACTACTCATGGTCATCCCGTCGGCATAGCTGAACATCTCACGCACAATCTCGCGTATCTCCTTAGCGGTATATCCCTCTTCGCGAATTTTTATAAAATAGGCGTTCTCCGCGAACCGTGCCGAGTCGAAGAATACCGGAATTCCATGGTTTTCGGCAAATGCTTTTACCTGCTTCAGGTTCTCCATGCTCACTGGTTGACCGCCGGTCGAATTGCAGGTAATGGTTACAATAATCATGGGGATCCTTTCACGCCCGTATTGCGCAACGGCCTGTTCAAGTTTTGCAATATCCAGGTTGCCTTTGAACGGATGGTACAGGTCGGTCCGCGATGCCTCCTCAATGGTGCAGTCGACCGCCCGTGCCCCCCGAAACTCGATATGTCCCTTGGTGGTGTCGAAGTGGGCGTTCCCCGGGACCACATCTCCTGCTTTTACGGTAGCAGAAAAGAGGACGTTCTCCGCGGCCCGTCCCTGGTGGGTGGGCAATACATGCTGAAAGCCCGTCAGCTCACGGATGGTTTCGCGCAATTTAATAAACGAGCGGCTGCCGGCGTACGACTCATCACCCGACATGATTGCCGACCACTGCTCCTGGCTCATCGATCCGGTTCCGGAATCGGTAAGCAAATCGATATACACCTGGTCACTGTCGAGGTAAAAAAGGTTGTACCGTGCCTCTCGGATCCACTTTCTCCGCTCTGCGGGCGTGCTTCTGTGAATGGACTCAATGGTTTTTATTTTGTAGGGCTCAGCATATGGAAGTTCCATGATTTATATAATCTTTTGGTTTCAGGAATAATATGAATGGTCACAAAGGTGGTAACGGCGGCACCGGGGGATCGCCTGTTGGGGCTGGCAGGTCACTGCTTGCCGACCGGGCGATCAGCCGTGGCAGCTGTATACGTCCCGTTTTTTAATGAAGCGGTAACGAAGTTTGGCGTTGTATGCTGATAATCTACTTTCCATCGAGGCAAAAGTAGCAGTTCATCCAGAAAAAACCGACTCCGGGAGGGTGTTCTCTGACATAGGATGTGGACAAAATGCCCTGGGAGCTTTGGCCCGGCGTTTTTGGCGTTCAGCTTCAATAGCCGGAAATTAAACCGGCTGTTGGAATCTGGTCATGCTTTGGAATCTGGTCATGCTTTCAGTACCCGGCATATTTGGTAAAATGCAGCTGTATATGTATAACTGTTCGGTAAATTTCGCATAGAGATTTTTAGTACCCGGTATTTTCAAGATACAGTGCGTAATACTTCTGTACGATCTCATTCTTGACCTTTGTAGCTTCCTCCATGCGCAGTTCATAATCGGCCTTCTTCTCTTTCTTCTGCCGCGGCAGGAAGAGCGGGTTTTCACTCAGCTCCTTCTCATATTCCTCCCCAAAGTACTTCATCACAAAGATCTCCGGATGAAGCTCCCAAATTGTAAGTCTGCCGTCCATTCCGGCACTGATAAAGCTTTCTCCTCCCGGCAGGAATTCGATGTCAGGAATGCTCCCCTCGTTTTCCAGGTAGGGAAAGAGCTGATCGCCCGATTCCACATCCCACAGCTTAATCGCATGGTCGGCCGATGCACTTAGCAGGTAGTGTCCATCCGGACTGAATTCGATTTCGAGGACCATGTCCTGGTGACCCTTAAGTAAATGCACCAGCCTGTTTTCAGCGATGTTCCAGATCCGCACCGATTTGTCCTGCGATGCCGCTGCAACCAACGTTCCGTCCGGACTAAATGCCACATCGTAAATATTCCCCGAATGTCCGTGCAGCTTGCCTGTCACCTCCCGCGTTTCAAGGTCCCACAGCAAAACGGTTTTGTCGTTGGAACCACTGGCGATCTGCCGGCCATCCGGACTAAAAGCCACAGCCAGGGTGATATCCTCGTGGGCCCGCATGCTCTCCTCGATGGTCCCTTCATATACATCAATCAGCTGAAACGTTTTGTTCACCTCTGTGCTTACGATATAATTCCCAGTCGGATGGATGTCCATGCTCCACATGGTGTTTTTGTGGTGCGACCAGCTAATAATGTGGGTTCCGGTGGTATCGTAAAGCATCACGCGGTTCCACGTGGCCAGGAAGATCACATCCATCTTCGGACTCATCTCAATATCGTAGATCGCTGCTGCTCCGGCATTTTCAACAACCAAAACCTCTTCATAGGTATCCACATTCAGTATACGCAGAGTGCCATCCTCAAACCCGGCAAGGATCCAGAGGCTGTCGGGAGAAATGCTCACCGCAGTTACGGGCGTTTTGTAATCGATGGTATGAATGATGTAATCTACTGGTTGCGCTGTGGCGGTCAGTGCAATGATAAAAGCAACCAACATCAGGGATAGCTTGCGCATGGAATTTTGTTTTGGTTCACAACAAATTTGAGAAAAATTGCTGACTTATCCTCAGATCCCAAAAAAGTAAATTCAGTGCTACGGGAAGGGAAATTCATTTTTTAACACTGTAAAATTTATTTATTTAGACTGATTCTAATATCTTTGTGAACTACAAAACGGAGGATGGGAATGAAGTTGTTGGATTTTATTACAAGCTTTTTCACGGAAATGTGGGTGCTTCTGCTGGAGATGGCGCCCTACCTGCTCATTGGGTTTCTCTTCGCGGGTATCCTGAAGGTCTTTTTCCCGCGCAGGCTCATTAAAAAATATATCGGAGGGTCAAATTTCAGTTCAGTGCTGAACGCCTCCCTGCTCGGCGTACCCATGCCTTTATGCTCGTGCGGTGTTCTGCCGGCAGGGATCGGTTTCTATAACAGTGGGGCCTCCAGGGGTGCCACTGTCTCATTTATGGTATCGACACCGCAGACGGGTGTCGACTCGATCATCGCCACCTACGCGATGCTCGGACTGCCGCTTGCCATTCTGCGTCCCATCATCGCATTGCTGTCGGGTATCCTCGGTGGAACCCTTACCAATTACCTCGGCGGCAGCATCGCAGCATCGGAGCAGCTAAAAAAGGAGGACGAGAATGGCGTACGCTCTTTCAGGGAGATGCTCCGTTACGGTTTCGTGGAGATGCTACAGGATATCAGCAAATGGCTGATCATCGGGTTCCTGGTCGCTGCCCTCCTCGCAGTGGTCATTCCCGAAAACTTTTTCGTGGAGACGGTCTCCAACGAGTACCTCTCCATGCTACTGATCCTGGTTGCCTCGATCCCCCTCTACGTCTGCGCCACAGGCTCCATTCCCATTGCAGCGGTATTGCTGTTGAAGGGGTTATCGCCCGGCGCGGCGATTGTTTTCCTGATGGCAGGACCGGCCACCAACGCTGCCACCATGGCGGTGATCAACAATACACTGGGAAGAAGGGTGTTCTGGCTCTATATGCTGAGCATCGTCGGCGGAGCGGTGTTGTTCGGCTCGATGGTGAATGAATTAATTCCGCGCGAATGGATCATGTCATCCCTGCCTGACCTGCATCATGGGGCGCATGACCACGGAACGCATGGGGGTTACTGGGTGAAGTTGATCTCCGGGATCCTGCTGATCCTGCTGGTAATCAACGGATACCTTCAGAAATTCCTGGAGCGGCGTGCCAATAAGAATAACACTACTAATTCATTCGATATGAAAGATACACAAATATACAGGGTGGAGGGGATGACATGTAACCATTGTAGAGCCTCTGTTGAGAACGGGATCAGGGAAATTGACAAAGATCTTGATATCTTTGCGGATCCATCGGGCAATGAGCTGCGGATAACTGGCGGTGCAGTGTCTGCAGAGGAGGTGAAGAAAAAGGTTGAATCATTGGGTTACATTTTTAAAGGCAAGAAACAGCATTGACGCTAAACGATTTACAAACAGGCGATTCCGCAGTAATCACGAGAATTCACGGAACTGGAGCTTTCAGAAAGCGCATCACGGAGATGGGCTTTATCAGGGGACAAGCGGTTACCGTGGTGAAATCGACACCCTTCAAGGGACCTGTTGAATACCGGATTATGTCTGGAACAGTTTCGCTCCGGCGCAGTGAGGCGATGCTGATCGATGTAACGGTGGGGATGCCGAAAAAAATGATCGAAGAGGATCCTTTCAGTCCCATCTTCACGGAAAGTGCCGGCGTTGAGAATGGTAGAGATGCCGGGAAGAAGATCACCGTCGCTATGCTGGGAAATCCCAACAGCGGAAAAACCACCCTGTACAACCGGCTGTCAAAATCCAACGAGCGGGTGGCCAACTACTCGGGGGTTACCGTCGGACTGAAGGAGACCACCTTTACCTACAAAGGGTACGAGATATCGTTTACTGATCTGCCCGGAACCTATTCTCTTTCTGCTTACTCCGAGGATGAGGTGATCGTAAGAAACTTCCTCAACAGGACCCGTCCCGACATTATTGTGAATGTTGTGGATGCAGGGAACCCAGAACGACACATGTACCTTACTACCCAATTGATCGATATGGGTGTGCAGGTGATCATCGCGCTGAATATGTATGATGAACTGAAGGCGCGTGGCGATAAGCTGGATATTTCCATGCTCGGTAACCTGATCGGGATTCCGATCGTCCCCACCATTGGCCGGCGGGGAAAAGGGGTCTACCGGCTCCTTAACCGGATCATCGAGGTGTATGAAGACCGCGAACCGGTGATCAGGCACACCCATATCAACTATGGCAAGGAGCTGGAGCAGTCGATCAACAAGATCGAAAAGGAGCTGGAGCAATACCAGGAGCAACTGGCGGGTCAGCACCTTCGGTATTACGCTGTGAGGGCACTGGAACGTGACGATTACTGCATGCACATTCTCGGACAGCTGCCCGGTTTTGAGGAGGTAAGGCCAGTGATCTCTGAAGAGGAGAACCGGCTTGGAAGCTTGTTCAGGGAGGATACAGAGACGCTTATTTCAAATGCCCGTTATGCCTTTATTGCCGGGGCATTGAGAGAGACATATAAAAAGGGAACGAGGGATCGCGCCTTGTCCCGTACGCAGAAAATTGACCGGGTGATGACCCACAAGCACTTCGGCTTTCTGATTTTTATGGCGATCCTTTTTGGCATGTTCCATGCCACCTTCTCGCTGGGGCAGTATCCGATGAATTGGATCGAAGCAGGAGTCGACTGGCTGGGGAACGGACTTTCAGGACTGCTGCCTGAAGGGATGGTGCACGATTTTCTGATCGATGGGGTGATCGGCGGTGTGGGGGGTGTGATCGTGTTTCTGCCAAACATCCTGATTCTCTTTTTCATTATCTCCTTTATGGAGGATACGGGATATATGGCCCGTACCGCCTTTATCATGGACCGGGTGATGCATGTCTTCGGACTCCATGGAAAATCATTTATCCCCTTGATCATGGGCTTCGGGTGCAACGTACCTGCGATCATGGCCACACGGATGCTCGAGAACAAGCGCGACAGGATCCTTACCATGATGATTATCCCGTTTATGTCGTGCAGTGCCCGCCTGCCGGTCTACATCCTGGTGGCCGGCGCAGTATTCCCGGGTCAGGCCGGAAACATTATCTTTCTGATGTACCTCATCGGGATCCTCTTTTCCATTGTGATGGCGATGGTATTCAAGACCACGTTATTCAGAAAGAGTGAGGCGCCCTTTGTGATGGAGCTTCCGCCTTATCGTGCACCGGGACTGCGCATGGTGCTGCGTCACATGTGGCTCAAAGGGGTGCTCTACCTGAAGAAGATGGGAGGTGTGATCCTGATCGCTTCGATGGTGATCTGGGCCCTTGGGTACTTCCCGAGGGATGTAGAAATGTCGAAAGATTATGAAACACTGATTGCCAATGGGAGTTCAGAGTCAGAGATCAATGAGCTGGAGATAACGCGTTCCAATGAGCAGCAGGCCGGCTCCTACATCGGCACCCTGGGAAGGGCCATTGAGCCGGTGATAAGACCACTCGGGTTCGACTGGAAGATGGGGGTAAGTCTGCTCGCGGGCTTTGCCGCCAAGGAGGTGGTAGTGAGTACGATGGGGGTATTGTACCAGGTAACCGACAGCGAGGAGAACACCGTCTCTCTGCAACAAAAGCTCAAGGAGCAGGAATACACGGAGGGAGAGAAGAAGGGCCAAAAGGTATGGACGCCCCTGGCCGCATTCAGCTTCCTGCTGTTTGTGCTGCTCTACCTCCCGTGCGTCTCAGTAATCGCAACGGTGGGCCGTGAAGCGGGCAGTTGGAAATGGGCCGGATTCGTGGTGTTCTACACAACTTTTCTTGCATGGTTTACCAGTTTTTGTGTATATCAGATAGGTTCTCTATTTTAGCGGACCCTTTCGAAGAGAAAGGGAGTTTTGTACAATAAAAGAAATGACCTATCCCAATTTTTGAATTTTGTGAAAAAGATTTTTAGGTGACGGTTAGTCAACATTACAGGAGTTGCATTATACATGTGATGACAGCAACTGTAATATAAGAGTTTATGCACCAAGTCGTTTTTATAGTGGATAAAACTAGCAATGAATTTATTAGGAAAAGCATCGATGAAAATATTTAAGAAACTCTCCTTTCTAACCGGGATGCCGTTTTTCGGTATTCTGTTGATGATCATGATTATCGCTATGGCGCTCGCCACCTTCATTGAGAGTGCACAAGGTACCAATGCGGCATGGGCCGTTGTGTATGATACCTGGTGGTTCGAGGCGCTTTTTGTCCTGGTGCTGATCAACCTGATCGGGAACATTGTCAGGTACAAAATGTACAAGCGCTCGAAGATTGCAGTTTTCATCTTCCATATCTCAGTGATCTTTATGATCATCGGTGGTGGTATCACCCGTTATTTCAGCAATGAGGGGATGATGCATATCCGCGAGGGGGAGGTTTCCAATACCATCATCACCAACAAAACCTTTATGGATGTAAAGGTGACCGATGAGACCTCGGAGATCACCGATACCGAACAGGTACGCCTCTCTGTTCTTACCCCGCGGCGATTCAAATGGCGGGGCGAACTTAATGGCAAAAAGATCAGGATCCGGTCGGTCGACTACATCAACAATGCAGTTGCCCAGTACATCGCCACCCCAGGCGGTGATCCCTACGTTCAGCTCGTGATATTAGCCGGAAGGCAGATTACAGCCGGACTGGCCAGTGGCGAGGAGGCGGCCTATCCGGGGATCACGCTGAGCTTTAACAAGCCGGAGAGCAGTGCCGATCTGCGGTTGGTTTCTGATGGCGACGGGCTCACGGGATATTCTGTCCACCCGGTATCTATTATGGCGATGGGCGGTGCGGAGGTGCAGAGCTTTGCACCCGGTGAGGCAATCCCAATTGAGCAGGCGAAGCTCTTCACCCTTAATGGTGTTCGGCTGGCACTGCAGCGGTACATGCCTTCGGCGAGGCTGCAGTTCGTAAGGGCCGGTAGCGGTGGGCAACCGTCCGGACTCGATGTGGTAAAGTTGGAGGTGGAGCTCGACGGGATGAAGTCGGAGCTGTTCGTGCAGGGCCACTCGAACACGGAAGGGAATATGGTATCGGTGCAGATGGGCGGTACCAACATTGCATGCCGGTTCGGTTCGAAAAACATACAATTGCCCTTTGCTTTGCGCCTGGAAGATTTTCGGATCGACCGCTATCCCGGGTCAAACAGTCCATCGTCGTTTGAGAGCGACGTGGTACTTATCGATACTGAGCGAGGTATCAAAGAGATGCACAACATCTACATGAACAACGTTTTGAAGCACCGCGGATACCGTTTTTACCAGTCCTCCTACGACCAGGATGAAATGGGCACTATCTTGTCGGTGAAAAAAGATTTCGCCGGCACGTTCATAACCTATACCGGTTACCTTTTGCTTGTCGTGGGAATGTTGCTCGCGCTACTGGTGCGTGGAACACGCTTCTCGGCGCTTTCACGGGCTTCCGCCAGGGGAGCAAAGGCGGCGGTTGTGGTCCTGGTTCTGTTGTTTACCGGCGGATCGCTCTTTGCGCAGCAGTACCCGACACCCACCAAAGAGCAGGCGGAGCAGTTCGGGAAGCTATGGGTCCAGGGCAAGGAGGGACGGTTCAAGCCGATGAACACCCTCTCCAACGAGGTGATGCGCAAGGTGGTGAAAAAGTCGAAGCTGGATGGAAAGGGTCCCGACCAGGTGATGCTGGGGATGATCGTTTACCCCGATATATGGAAGCAGGCGCCGCTGTTCGAGGTTGAAAACCCACAGCTCCACCAGATGCTGGGCTTCAGGGGATCGCATGTCAGCTTTAACGATTTTATCCGCGACGGCAGGTATCTTCTTTCCGAGGTGGTGAACGAGGCCTATAAGAAGCAGGTGCAGGCGCGGACCGATCTGGACAAGGAGGTGATGAAGCTGGATGAGAAGATCAATGTCTTCTACATGGTGCAGACCGGTGCTTTTTTGAAGATATTTCCTGATTCGGAAGCGGAGGACGGGTCGTGGCACGCTGTATCTGACCTGTTGGAGCATGATCATGCGGTGACTGATACGCTCGGGAAGGTCTTTTTACTCTATACCAGGGCACTTCGCGAAGGTGACAATGAGCTGGCCAGTGAGATTGTCAGCT
>CAYSMO010000073.1:0-10811 GCA_964432125.1 uncultured Bacteroidaceae bacterium
ACAAATGGTTGAAGAAACAATGCGGGCAAAATCTTCATATATGCAAAGAACGCTACTACTCTTCTTTCAGTAAAATATCCAACTCCTCGATTAAAACTTTCAGATCCTCCTCCAAAGATAATACATTTAATTTAGATTCACAATCCAAAAGTTGAATTACAAACTGCAAGGCTGCCATGGCCAGAAAATCTTGTGCATCTTTATCAGTATACCTCTGCTTATACTTTAAAAGCCTGTCATTAATTAACTTAGCCGCCTTTCTTATCTTCTCCTCTTCCCTTCTGTCTATTTTCAAGGGGTAGAATCTCTCAGCAATTTGAACCTTTATGGCCAACTTTTCTTCCATCTACCCCACTTATCTGTTTAAAAGAGCAATACACTTGTCAATTTCCCGCACTATCTTATTAATCTGCAATTTAGCTTCCTGCGGCTCTCCGTTCACTGAAACGAAAGCTTTGGAAAGCCTGAGCGTATTGTTTTGTTGTTTAAGTTTATTTATTTCTAATTCCTTTTCTCTGATCTTGTCTTCCAAATCTATATTTTCAGATTTCAGCGATGAGCAGGATGCCTTATGGTCCTCCAGCTTCTTCGCAAGCAAATTGATTTTATGCTTTAATTCATCTACAATATATATTTGATCGACACCCATTAAACAGAGGTTTAATTATTACAAATATAAGACTGTTTTGTTAAAATGGAACCGCATTTATTTTTTTTTTGTTTGTGTTGGATCAACTTTGCACGGTTTTATATAAAAATTGGTAACATTAAACAGATAGTTATATTTTTGCAGCTTATTGGTATTTTGTTGCCATTTGTAATGCGACAGGACAGGCCCCGCTAAATTCGCAGCAGGTTATGCTTTTTAAGTATCTGAACCAATAGATTTATTGCCAAGCCTTCAAATGATATTTTTTAACAATTGATAGAATTTTTATAAGAATGAGAAACATAATTGTTGCATTTATAATTCATTCGATATTAATAACCGCATCATTCACCAGCACAGCACAGCAAAAATCCGAATTTCGTTCTCCAATGGATATCCCCTTGGTATTGTCAGGTAATTTTGGTGAATTAAGATCGGACCATTTCCATTCTGGACTCGATTTCAAAACCCAGGGAGTATCGGGTCATAATGTATATGCTATTGAATCGGGTTATGTTTCCAGGATCAACATTAGGCCTGGAGGTTATGGCAAGGCGCTCTACATTGAGCATCCCAACGGATATACCTCGGTATACGGACACTTGTCTGTATTCAATGAACAGATTGATCGTTATATCAGGGCTATTCAATACCAAAGAAAATCGCATGCGGTAAATGTCTATCTTAAACAGGGGGAACTGGTTGTTGGTAAAGGTGAGGTTGTGGCATTATCGGGCAACACAGGAAGCTCGACCGGACCGCACCTTCATTTCGAGATCAGGAGAACAGCCGGTCAGATTCCCCTGAACGGGCTTTTTTTCGGCTTTCCCATAAAGGACAATATCCCACCGGAGATTACAAAACTTGCTGTCTATCCTGTCGGGGAACAATCGCATGTTCAAAATTCCTCATCCCCCTTATTTTTAACCCCTGTAAAGGGTGAAAATGGATGCACGATCGACTCCGAAGTCCCGGTAAGGGTGAATGGGAAGATCGGTTTCGGGATCGAGGTGTTTGACTACCTGGATGGTGCTGCCAACAGATGCGGCGTTTATACGATCGAGCTTACAGTTGATGGAAAGAGGTATTTCTATTCGGAGATGAATGAATTTTCATTTGCAGAAAGCAGGTTCATCAACGCACACATTGATTATGCCTATAAATATGAAAGCAGACATTCGATCCAACGCCTCCATAAGTTACCATACAATGAACTGAGTATTTACAAGCAGATGGAAAATAATGGATTCATTGAAATCTCCGACACATTGGTTCATGAGGTGAGAATTGAGGTGACCGACAGCTATGGGAACGCTTCGGTGCTACAATTTCCTATCCGGGGAACCGGCGTTCAGCCAATAATGAAGACGAAAAGGAAGACATCAGGTAAACTACTTCCCTACAATGCTCCCGGAAGTTTCTCCGGACGAAATATCAGTTTAACTTTTCCCGAATACTGTTTTTATGAGGATGTGCCGTTCAGGTATACCCGGACCAACGGAAGGGAGGGTCTTCTTTCGGATCTGTTTCATCTGCATCATGAGTCAACCCCGGTACACAAACCCTTTACAATTGAACTCGAGGTGAGGAACATACCAGAAAAATTTCATGATAAGTTGTGCCTGGTTAAAATTGCGGATAATGGCGAATTGTCTTTTTCCGGAGGATCATATAACCAGGGTGTTTTGAGTGAAAATGTAAGGAGTTTTGGAAGGTATGCAGTGGCGCTTGATACCGTGGGTCCCACTGTTAGCCCAATTAATGTGCAGAGTGGTATGTATCCTGGCGAACAGACCGGTATTGGGTTCCTGATTAAAGATGATTTGTCGGGGATCGTTTCGTACAATGGTTTTGTTGATGGAGAGTGGGTTCTTTTTGAATATGATCCGAAAAATGATCTTTTGTTATATACGTTTGATGAACAGGTTCCGATTCTCAAAAAAAATCGCGATCTTGAGCTTCATATTGGGGATGCAAAGGGGAACAAAACCATCTATACAACGACCTTTATTCGATAAGCCTTATGTCGGACAGTAGTGGGCACCTTGTAATTGGACTTATGTCGGGGACATCCATGGATGGCGTGGACCTGGCGCTGTGCAGGTTTAACCATGATGTTGACAAGATCTCTTATGAGCTTTTGGCTTCAGAAACGATCCCTTACCCCTACTACCTGAAGGAAAAGCTGGAAGATGCGTTGTCGATCAGCGCACAGGACCTGCACGAGCTTGACCAGGAGCTTGGAGCATTTTATGCTAATCATATCCTGGAATTCAATAAGAAACAGAACTGCACACCCGATCTGATTGCCTCTCATGGACATACCGTACTGCATCAACCCGATAAGGGGATAACCCTGCAGATCGGTGATGGAGATGCAATAGCACAAAAGACACGGATCACTGTAGTGAGTGATTTCAGGCTACAGGATGTGTCGAAAGGGGGTCAGGGTGCTCCGCTGGTACCGGTGGGTGACAGGGACCTGTTCGGGGAGTATGCTTTTTGTCTGAACCTTGGCGGTATTGCCAATGTTTCATTCGATCTGGGTGGCAAGCGGATCGCTTGTGATATCTCCCCCTGCAACATGGCCCTGAATACTATTACTTCATGGATAGGAAGAGAATACGATAACCATGGGAAACTGGCAGCAAAGGGAAAGATGAATCCCCATCTCCTTGCTCGACTGAATGCACTTGAATACTATAGTTGTATGCCACCAAAATCATTGGGTAAAGAGTGGTTTATGCGGCAATTCCTCCCTATAATAAGGGATATAAAACTAACCATTGAAGATACTCTCTGCACTGTGAACGAGCATATTGCAGATCAGGTTTCGGGGTTTGTAAATCAGTTCTGCAAACATGAATCCAGCGTACTGGTGACAGGTGGAGGTGCATATAATAATCACCTTATCGGGCAGATCAAAAACAAATGCAGTGCTGAACTGGTTATCCCATGCGAACAACTGATTAACTTCAAGGAGGCTATTGTATTTGCCTACCTGGGGTTGCTGCGGGTGAAGAATCAGATCAATGTACTTGCGTCGGTGACGGGCGCTGATTCAGATACCTCAGCAGGTATTATTAACCGACCAAATTAAATAGATGATGAAAAATTTTATTGCTTACAATCCGGTAAAACTGCACTTCGGAAAAGATGTTGTAAATGATCTGGGTGAGGCGGCCTCCTCATTGGGAAAAAAGGCCTTGCTTGTATATGGAAAAGGTTCGGTATTGCGTAACGGCAGTTATGATGATACTGTAAAACAGCTAAAAAAATGCAGCATAGATATTGTAGAATACAGCGGTATTAAACCCAATCCGGTAGTTGACTCTGTTGATGAGGCTGCCCAGCTTGGTATTGCTGAAAATGTTGATATGGTTATTGCTGTAGGCGGGGGAAGCGTTATTGATTCAGCCAAGATTATAGCTGTATGTATAGCCGATAAGGCCAATGGCTGGGATGTGATGACGGGAAATCATGTGCCTGTCAGCTCCACACCACTGATCGCTGTGCTCACCCTGGCAGCAACAGGCACGGAGATGAATCCCACCTCAGTGCTGCAAAATCATAATACCGACCAGAAAATCGGGTTCAGACATCCGGTGATGTTTCCTATACATTCTTTCCTTGATCCCACCTATACATTAAGCGTTCCCGCGAACTACACAGCCTATGGGATCGTTGATCTGATGGCACACTCCCTGGAAGCCTGGTTCGGTGAGGGAAAGGCTGATCTTTCCGACAAATTTGTTCTTTCAATCCTTGAAGAAGCTCTGGAAATTGGTCCAAAGCTGATGGAAGAGCTTTCCGGCTATGAATACCGGGAGCGGATCATGTGGGCAGCTACCAACGCGCTCAATAACACGACCATGCATGGACGGGTCTCGGGCGACTGGGGTGTTCATGCATTGGGTCATGCTTTGTCATACCTATATGATACGGCACATGGAGCAACACTATCAATCTTCTACCCGGCATGGATGCGCAGACTGGCTGAAAAAAATCCAAAAAGGGTGGTCCAACTGGGAGAGAGGCTGTTTAATGTTCAAACAGCAGAAGAGACAATTAAAGCGTTTGAAGCATATTTCAGTCAGCTGGGTAGCCCCATCAGAGCTGGCGAAGCAGGTATTGGAGCGGACCAGAAAGAAAAATTGCTTGAACTGTTGAATAAAAACGATGCGTCTGGATTGCACATTGTTCTGGATGAATCTGACCGGAAAGCAATTGTTGATATGATATTCTAATCTTATTTGGGGTTAGTTCCCCGACACTCTGCAGCGAAATAGTTTATTTGCTGATTGGTCAGGTATACACTCAAAAAAGGGTGTCTCCGTTGAGACACCCTTCCTTTTCAAACTACTAACTAAAACTACTAACTAAAACTACCAACTAAACTACTATTACTATCCTTAAAATTTCTGTCTGTATTTCAATACTCTCGTTGAGCAATTTGTATAGCACAAAAATACTATCCTTTTTTCAATTTACAAATTAAATTAATGTTAATTAATCTTAAAATTTATATTTTGTGCTTTTTATTTAGCTAACCCCTGTTTATTTATACACATAGCTATGAATTTGCAAAATTTTATATAGCACCCCCTTAAATTTGATATATAGTGAATGTTATTTTTTATTTGCTGTTATTTACAGGCTTACGCATGGTACAAGGAAGATGTTTTAGAATATGAACACTTGTTTCTTCATATAAAAAATGATTTCTTTAAGCTCTTTTTCAAAAAATAGTTTTGTATATAAACATAAAACAACAGATAATGAAACGATTGATATTTGGAATACTCGCAACCGGATTCATCATGACGCATGCTGATATGCAGTCATGCACCAATTTTCTTGTGACCCCCGGGGCATCAGTAAACGGCTCATCCATGATCACCTATGCAGCTGATGCGCATGTATTATATGGAGAATTGTACTTTACCCCGGCAGCAAGCTATCCGGAGGGCACCATGCTGAGCGTGTATGAGTGGGACACCAACAAATTCCTGGGCCAGATCAGGCAGGTGCGTCAAACCTATTCCGTTGTGGGAAATATGAATGAGCACCAGGTTGCCATTGGGGAGACTACTTATGGTGGAAGAAGCGAGCTTGTTGACACAACAGGAATCATCGATTATGGCAGCCTGATCTATATTACCCTGCAGCGCGCCAAAACAGCCCGTGAAGCGATCCATATTATGGCAGAACTGGTTGAGGAGTATGGCTACTACAGCTCCGGAGAATCATTTTCCATTGCCGATCCGCAAGAGGTATGGATTATGGAGCTGATTGGCAAAGGAACAGAGATGGTTACAAAGGGAAGGGGTAAAAATGCAGTTACATACAATAAGAATAAGGGAGCAGTCTGGGTGGCTGTAAAGATTCCCGACGGATATGTTTCTGGTCATGCCAACCAGGCCAGGATCCGGCAGTTTCCTTTAGACGACCCGGAAAACTGCATCTATTCTCCCGATGTAATCGATTTTGCCCGTGAGAAGGGGTATTATGAAGGATCAGACGAAGACTTTAGCTTTTCAGACACCTATGCCCCGATCAGCTTCGGCGGCGCACGTTTTTGCGATATGCGGGTATGGTCATTTTTCAAGGAGATCAATGACGACATGGACCGGTATTTTGAATATGTAAAGGGACACGACCTGTCGAACAGGATGCCCTTGTACATCAAACCCAACAGGAAGTTATCCAACCATGACCTGATGAACTTCATGCGCGACCACCTGGAAGGCACAGCGCTCGATATGAGAAAAGACGCGGGTGCCGGTCCGTTCGAACTCCCCTATCGTTGGAGACCGCTTTACTGGGAGGTTGACGGCAAGACCTACTGCAATGAACGCGCCACTGCTACCCAGCAGACGGGCTTTTCATTTGTCGCTGAGAGCCGTGCGGGCATGCCTGACATCATTGGAGGGATCCTCTGGTTTGGTGTTGACGATGCAGCTTCAAGCGTGTATGTACCGATGTATTGCGGCATGACCATGGTACCGGAAACTTTTGCAGTTGGAAACGGCGATCTGCTGACCTATTCCGAAAATTCGGCTTTTTGGACATTCAACTCAGTAGCCAATTTTGCCTATTTGCGATATAATCTGATGATTGAAGATATTAAGAAGAAGCAGGAATCTCTCGAGAAAGGATTTATCGAAAAGGTGAAAAAGGTGGATGAAAAGGCGATGGCATTGTATGATGAAGATCCTGAGAAAGCCAGGGCCTATGTTACCAACTTCTCAGTAAACGCAGGCAACCATGCCGTTGCTGAATGGAAAAAGCTGGGGCAGTACCTACTGGTGAAATATATTGACGGAAACATCAAGCGCGAAAAGAACGGTCAGTTTCTGAGAAATGAATATGGTTATCCTGCGGGACCTGAGCAACCAGGATATTCAGAAGAGTGGAAACGCGAAGTGGTCAAGGATACGGACGACCAGCTTCTGGTTCCTGAAGAGGAATAAGGACACCAGGGCTACGGGGCAGTAGCTTGGGGAATTTCGTAGCTACCCTATCCGCTACATTGATTTACCCGATCTGCTACATTGATCCAGATTTGTGCCTCACATACTGCTCTTGCGAAAGTAATCACTGAAGGATGGCTGAAGGAACGCTGAAGGATTGCGAATTTGCACCGAAATAGTTTTAGAAACAGTAGGTCGAATACATATTTTTGTTGAGAATTTTTAGATTATATTCAAATTATTTTCTAATTTTGCGACCTGTTAAACGAGCAGGTACATAAATAAACTATTGAGTGATGAATTTAATGGATGTGGTTAAAGAGAAATACGCGGTTGAGAACACGCTGCCAGAATTTGGCGCAGGAGATACCATAACCGTACATTATAAGATTAAAGAGGGTAACAAGGAGCGTATCCAGCAGTACCGCGGCACTGTGCTTCAGAAAAAAGGAACAGGAAACACTGCCACATTTACTGTCAGGAAAATGTCCGGTAACGTTGGTGTTGAGAGAATTTTTCCGGTTGCCTCCCCTTTTATTGATAAGATCGATATTAACAAGCGGGGACGTGTTCGTCGTGCCAAGATCTTCTACCTGAGAAAGCTGACTGGTAAGCGTGCACGGATCCAGGAGAAGAAATTCTCAAGCTAGCAGGTTGAGACCGCCGGAGAGAGATTCATTGTCCGGTTAATATAAGTAAGTTCTTACAAAAATATGCAAATGGACCAGTAGCTCAACTGGATAGAGTACCTGACTACGGATCAGGAGGTTGGGGGTTCGACTCCTCCCTGGTTCACAACACTTCCGTAACCCACTATTACCGGCTCTGGCTCCCCGCTGCAGCCCAGTGGATACGGGGATTTTTGAAACCAATACCATGTTCGCACTTCAGTATATCGAACAAATAATGGTATTATGGATACACTTGTCATCAGAAAATCATCAGAACGGTTCATGCCCACTGTGAGCCTTTGTCATGGAGATGGTTATATTAAAGAAAACGGGGAGGCTACAGTGTACGCTATGGTGTATATTAACCGCCGTAGGGAGGGGCAAATGGAAAATTCCATCGCTCTGATCGAACAATCATGGTATAAGTAGGTTAAAAACAGTTATACAATTAAGCTTGAAAAAGTGAATATAGGATTCATTTTTCCTCAGTTAAAAATAAGAAAAAAGCACACCATTGAAACGAATTGAAATAGTTGACGGTGTCAGAGGCATTGCCCTCATGCAAATCTTGCTTATCCGGACTTCCCATAATTTTGGCGTACATGCCCCGCCCGTAGAACCATTAGTCGATACTGGCACCCTCACTATTACTTCTTTCAGACAATCGATGATCAACCAGAGAACCGGAGCTCAAAAGCTCGGTTCTTCCTAACACTGAATAGATGAAAAATAAAATCTTGAAATTAAAAAGGCTTTTCAGTAAATACCAAAAAGCATGTGCCCATGAAAACTGTAAGTCAAAATCCAGAATGCTCTATGAGTATTTTAAATTTAAAATTACTGCTCCTGCGATTGCCGATCAATATTTTTCCAAATACCTCTTTTTGAAAAACGTTAACAATTTTAGTGACTATATACTCGGCACTGAACTATTCGAAAAATCCTTTAAAATCAATAACCCTGTTTATTATCCTGCGCTTTATGATAAATACACCTTTTCCCTTTTCTTCCGACAAAAGGGTTTAAATGTACTGAAAACATATGCATATAATGACGGGGCAGTATTTAGTAGTGAACACAAAATAACACTACTTAATAGTCCGGATGAGTTTTATGATTACCTGAATAATCTTAGAGATGGAGAAAAGAAACTAGACAAACTCATTATAAAGAAAAACAGAGACTCCTGGGGCGGGAAAAACATTTTCAAAGTCGACCTCAACTTAGATATTAACATAATCAAAGAGATCTATCAGAAAGTAATTCAAAGCAGTTACATTGTGCAGGATCTCATCATTCAGCACCCAGGAATGAGCAAGATCAATCCGCATTCAGTTAATACACTTAGATTTACAACGTATAATAACAAGAAAGAAATCCGGTTACTCCCCACATTACTCAGATCGGCTTCGAGAAAAACATTTATCGATAATATTTCTAGTGGTGGAGGTTACGTCGGAGTTAATGATACTACAGGCACACTCAAAGAATATTTTTATACCAGCATTGACCTGGGTAAAGGGGAGATTTATACCAAACACCCCCAAACAGACCTCGTATTTGAAGGATACGAAGTTCCCTTTTTCAAAGAATCATTAAAGTTGGCACTTGATGCGGCCCACGCAATTCCTGAAGCTGCCATTGTAGGCTGGGATATTGCCATTGAAGAATCAGGACCTGTGCTCATTGAAGGAAACATCTATCCCGATTTATTAATCCTTGAGGTACTTGTCAATGGAGCAAAAAACGACCTTGTCTTCATGGAGTTAATTGATGAAATTAAAAGACTATAATTGATATATTGTCGGCAGGCTGAAAAAATGTGAATAACAATGATCCTCTCCAAAACAATTCCCAACCCTCACTGTTATACCAACAAAACCAATATTATGAAACTTGAAAAGAGAAAGTGTAAGCCTTGCGAGGGTGGCGTGCCCCCACTTACCGAAGATGAGATAATGGAATACATTACCGTCGTAAAGGGATGGATCGTAAAAGACAATAAAAAAATAGCCAGGGAATTCAATTTTGTCAATTTCAAACATACCATGGGTTTCGTGAATGAGGTTGCGCGACTGGCTGAGGAAGAGGGCCATCATCCTGTAATGCATGTTTCCTACGGCAGTGTGGAGGTTGAGCTCTGGACCCATGCCGTCGACGGACTGTCTGAAAACGATTTTATCATGGCTGCAAAGATCGACAGGATCTAAACTGTCTCCGATTTATAATTTCGTCAGAATTACTTCAAACCACCTGCAGCCTGCATCGGCAGTTCCTGATGATCATGTACGATGCAAACTCATCATTCAGAAAATCCATCGTACAAGTATGCAAGAATCGTTATTCTGAGGCTTAGCAGCATTTTATTCTCAGTAATCAAAAAATCTCGCCGGGGTCGTTGACCAGAACATGATAGATGAATTTTTCCCGCTTTTCTATATCTTTACAAAAAACAACCCCGACAAAAATGAACGTAACACGCACCTTCGATCTGCTCGATCGATACAAACATCTGTTTCAAAAAGAAACCGCCCTCGCAATAAAATGCTCCGGCAAGTGGGAGAGCTGGTCTACCGATGCCTATATTGAATCGTGCCATGATGTAGCATGCGGACTGCTTGAACTCGGTCTCAAAAAGGGCGATAAAATCATTACCGTTACCAACAACAGACCCGAATGGAATTTTGCCGACCATGGCATGGCGATGTGTGGCATCGTGCATGTTCCCCTCTACACATCCCTCAACGAACAGGAGTATAGCTATATCATCGAACACTCGGAGGCAAAAATGGCCCTGGTTTCCGACAAGAAACTGTTTCAGAAGATCTCAAATGGGGCGGCAGGAAAATTGGCTTCCAACCAAATCTTCACCTTCGACGAAATTGAAGGACTCCCCTGCTGGAAAACCATCACCGAAGCCGGCAAAAACAACAAAGAAAAGTGGAGTAAAAAACTCAATGAGATCAAGGATTCCATCTCGGAAAATGATTTTGCCTCCCTCCTCTACACCTCCGGTAC
>CAYSMO010000074.1:0-8524 GCA_964432125.1 uncultured Bacteroidaceae bacterium
ACGCTCGATAAGCGCACCAACGAGACCTGGCCCACCACCTGGTTCGTACCCAACCTTACAGGGAAAGGGGCGTTTACCGATGTCTACGCGGTGATGGCCAACTGGGGCGCCAACCACGGGGCGATCAGCTACGGACATATCGGCGCTGACCTGATCACACTGGCTTCGATCCTGCGGATCCCCGTCTGCATGCACAATGTGGAAGATGGCAAGGTGTTCAGACCCAGCGCCTGGTCGGCCTTTGGTCAGGACAAGGAGGGATCGGATTTCAGGGCCTGCGACACATACGGACCGCTTTATAAATAATGATTGCAAGAACCGAGTTTGCGCTGACTGACCAGATCAACAATCAAGTCCCATGTGAAGAATACTCGCTTCACAGGCATTTCGCCATGAGTACCGGCAAGGTCCTTCAATCCCCTGTGAAGAATACTCGCTTCACAGGGGATTCGGTTTTTCAGGCTAACATCCTCCTGTATGTTGCAGCATTGAGATAGAGAACCTCAATGATATCTGGTCAACGCTGCCACCAATAAACAAGAACTATAGAAAAGATATATTTTGAATTATAACTTATATTTTATAAATTGCATTTTATAACTTATATTTTATAAGATGACAAAAGAACCACGAACACCTTTTCCCTTAACGGGTTACCATGGACCGGAATTTTTTTGTGACCGGGAACAAGAGCTGGAACAGCTGATTACCAACATCAAAGGCAACCAGTCAACAACGCTCGTAGCCTTACGAAGGCTGGGCAAAACAGCGCTTATCCACCATCTTTTTCACCACCTGGGACGAGGATATATTAAAGTCTACATCGATATATTACCTACCGAATCCCTCAACGATTTGCTCAACCAGCTGTCGACCGCCATGATATCTCAATATTCCGAGCGCAGCAACATCGGAAAAAGAATATGGCAGCTCATCAGGTCACTGCGTCCGGTTATTAGCTATGATGCACTGAACGGCACACCCCAGGTTACCCTTAAAACCACTCCGGTTGAAAGCAAAAAGACGATAACTGAAATGTTTGCTGTACTTGAAGAGCAACCAAAGCCAGTCGTTATTGCGATCGATGAATTTCAACAGATCCTAGAATACCCTGAGAAACAGACAGATGCATGGTTAAGGTCCGTGATACAGCAGCTAAGAAACGTGAGCTTCATCTTTTCAGGTAGTCAGCAGCATGTAATGACCGATCTTTTTACCAATCCTGCCCGACCCTTTTTCAGAAGTACAAGTCTTCTGAAAATTGGCAAAATCAACGCGGAAAGTTATTCTGAATTTATCCTGAAACAATTCAGGAAACAGGCTGTTTCAATTTCAAAAGAGACAGTCACCGAGATACTGAGCTGGACCAACCTGCACACCTGGTACGTCCAGTTATTATGCAACAGGGTCTTTTTATCTGCAGAAAAAACTGTGACCAGCGATTCCTGGAAAAAAGAGGCGGTCAAAATTCTGAAAGAGCAGGAATTTGTTTTTTACGGCTATAGGGAAATGCTGACAAAACCACAATGGGAGCTCCTGAAGGCCATTGCCAGGGATATTGCGGTGTATCAGCCATCTTCCAGCGAATTTGTTGGCAGGCATCATTTGGGCAATTCCTCTACGGTACTTCAATCTCTCAAATCGTTGATAAAAAAAGAGCTGGTCTACCGCGAACTGGACGAAAATGGCGAAACCTATTATGGTATCTACGATATTCTGCTTGGACAATGGCTTCTGCAGACAGACCCCCGCTAATAGCCAAATAGCGAACCATTTGATACCGATGAAAATAAGTATGTTCTCGTAAAGCTGCCGATTCATCCTAATGCAAGCATTCAGGAAAGTATCGAATGGGAGGGTAATTCCAAGCGCTTCGTAAATATTGCCCGATAACTGCCGGATCGAAAACTTACATTATAAAGTCTCTGAAATTATTCCTGTTAACAGCGATAACGTTAGCTTGATAATTATCGGTGAAAGTTTTGGGGATTTTGATTTTTCTTTTTTCACTATACTTTATCTCACAAGCCGTTAGCTGTCCATTAAATTCTTCAACATAATCAATTTCCTGTTGTTGGGTTGTTCGCCAAAAATATGAGTTGGCAAAGTATTGCTGATAACCATTGCGTTTTTTACGTTCGCAAATGATGAAGTTTTCCCATAAAGCCCCAATATCCTGTCTGATTGCTACAGGTTGCAATTGACCTATTACGGCATTTCGTATTCCATTGTCATAGAAATATATTTTTCTTCCTGAATGTATTTCGTTTCTCAAATTGCGACTAAAGGAGCCCAAACGAAAAACAATGAAAGCTTTTTCCAGAATACTGATATAACGTTCAACTGTTTTGGGATCAAGTCCGGTTATTTGTCCCAGTTCGCGATATGAAACCTCGTTGCCAACCTGAAAAGCAATGGCTTGCAATAAATTCCTGATTTCATCTGGCTTTTTCAAATTTCCGTACAACAGAACATCTTTGTACAAATAGCTATCAGCAATTTCGCGCAGTATAACCTCCTGTTGTGAATCATTCATAAGTACATCGGGATATAATCCATACACCAATCGATTCTCCAGGTCCTGTTCTGCCCTTAAATACCCTGTGTGGTTTTGCCATTCCATCCACGAAACAGGGTACATAAAAAATGTTCGTTTTCTGCCTGTAAGAGGCTCTTGTGTTGCATTTGCAAGATCAAAAGAGGAAGAACCACTTAAGATTAATTGAACCTCATTGAACGTGTCAACCATTAACTTTGCGGTTCTGCCGATTTCTTTAATCTGCTGAGCTTCATCAATAAATACAATTTTATAATTTCCGATAATCTGACGCAGCTGCTCCGTGTTAGGGGTGTCCAATATCCTTCTCACAGTAGGGTCATCAGCATTTAATTGAAGGTTAGTTTCTGAGTATTCTGTCAACAGTTCCCGAATCATTGTGGTTTTTCCAACCTGTCGGGACCCAAACAGCAGAATAACCTTTCCCTTAAATAGATTCCCGGAAATTTGTCCTAATAGTGTTCTTTGTATCATTCTTCTGGAATATTTTTTACAAAAATAACAATAAACAGGATTCTATTCCTCATATATTATAATATTCTAGGATTGAATTCCTTAAATATCATATTTCCACATCAGTTCTCACCTAAAAGACAATACAATTGCGTCGTATTCGTTTTTTTTCGGATCTGCGAAGACTTTTAAAGTATCAAAAAACAGGGTAGATTATTCTCACACGCCTATCGGCTTGAATTGTAGGGATGGACCTGTTTTTTCACAATCGCTTCATCTGTTAAAAATTGCTTCATCTCCTCTGCAATTTTATTCAGCTTTTCCTTGTCGAAATCATATTTATAAAATGCTTTAAATAATTCGACTTTCAGGTCAATTTCCGATAAATCAGGATGCTTAATACGCAACTGATTTAAAATTATTTTTCTTGACAACTCTGTCATTTCAAATAATCCTGCAATTTTCTCCTTTAAAGGTTTTGCATAGATAATCTCAAATTGTTTTTGAATAATATATTTTGGTGTATCATTCATTGTCTAAAAGATTATATGTTTGCAACTGAAGTTTATCGCACCAGTCTTTGATATAATTGATATCAGTTTCGGGATTTAATAATAGATTTTGAATGTCAAATATTTGTCGTTCACTTTGATATTGCTGTATCCAGATTATTTTAGCAATGATCAAATCGTTCAATTCCACAACCCAAAGTTCTGTATCAAATTCTTTAACTCTACGCCTTCTTTGAAATGCAAAATTATGATATTCTGTATTTTTACGAATTATAAAGTCGATTTTAAAGCCTGTTGAATGGTCAATAATATTAAACATTCCGATACGATTAACCTCTTCTCTTATAGTACCTTTGTCATAATAACTATTTGGAAATAACATTATGAATTCTTCAATTCTATTTTCTGAAAGCTCAATCACAATATCAATATCCCTTGTTAATCTCGGTATCGTATAGATGTTTAGTGCTATACTACCGGAGACCATATATTTAATCTCGTGTTCATCCAGTTGATTGCAAACTTTTCGTAATAATTCCAAGATCATAGCTTC
The DNA here is from genome assembly GCA_964432125.1 of uncultured Bacteroidaceae bacterium. Taxonomy (GTDB): domain Bacteria; phylum Bacteroidota; class Bacteroidia; order Bacteroidales; genus M55B112. The sequence goes on from CAYSMO010000074.1 coordinate 4,076, forward strand.
ATTTTTTTGAAGGTCGGTTTTTTCCGGAAATCCGCATATAAACTATATACGCTTTAAGGTTAAGCCACATCAAATTACCCATCTTAACAAAAGTATTAAAAATGATCAGAACGATAGCCAATTGGAAACTAAATCGTGTGGCAATTATATCCCACAAACTGTAACTTATAGTTTGTGAGTTAACAAAGAAAGAGCAGGTCTCCTGCGAACCATTCACAATAAGTTGATCAAAGCGTGGAGTTGGGGTAATTCTATCAATCATTCAAATTATTTAGGTAATTTATCCCCTTCTCATGGTGTCGATTATAACAATATCCATAATTTTATATTTTTAAACAGCGATTGATGAATCATACTAAAGAGATATTGGAAATTCATTTATATGGCCCTTCCAATTAACATAACTGAATTAATTCATGGTCGTACCATTGAATGGGAAAGACTGGAGTTTAAAAAGGGTTGGAACCCAGAGGACATTATCCATTCCATGTGTGCCTTTGCCAACGACCTGCATAACTGGGGCGGCGGCTATATTATTGTTGGTATTGCTGAAAGCAATGGTCGGCCGGTATTTCCGCTTTCCGGGTTGCGGCAAAACCAACTGGATTCCATTCAGAAAAAAATAATAGAATTGGGGAACAAAATCACACCAACATATTTCCCCATCATCCAACCTTACGAAATACAGGGAGAGCAAATTTTGATTTTGTGGTGTCCGGCCGGAGATAACCGCCCATACGATGCACCTTATACATTGGCTAAAGGTGCACAACGTTTTCCGTATGTTCGAATTTCCTCCAACAGTGTTGTTGCCCGTGGTGAGAACCTCCGAAAACTACAAGAGCTGGCAGCTCGAATTCCTTTTGACGACAGGGTAAACAACCAGGCAGCCATTCAAAATTTTGACCTGGGATTAATACAAGCTCATTTACAAGAAATAAAAAGCAGTTTGTATGAAGAAAGTAAAAAGATTCCTTTTGAGGATTTGTGTAGGACAATGCTCATTGCAAAAGGTCCAGATGAAAATATCCGCCCCGTAAATGTTGGCTTACTTTTTTTTTGCAAAACGCCTGAACAATTTTTTTCGCGTACATGGATTGAATTGGTCTGGCACAAAGATAATTCGGGTAAAAGATTTAAAGAAGTTTACTTTAAAGGGCCAATACAGAAACAGTTGAGAGATGCACTCTCTTTTATACAAACAAACATCGTAAATGAAAAAGTAATAAAACATAAGGCTAAAGCCGAGGCAGACCGCTTCTTCAATTATCCTTATGAAGCCATCGAGGAAGCACTTTCCAACGCAGTTTACCACAAAAGTTACGAGCTGAGTTCACCTATTGAAATACAGGTTTTTCCCGATAAAATTACTATCCTGAGCCATCCAGGACCGGTTCCGCCTGTTAATGCAAATATTTTAGCTACACAAAGGCAAATAATCGCCAGGGAATACCGAAACCGCAGAATTGGTGATTTTTTGAAAGAACTACATTTAACCGAAGGCCGCGGAACGGGTTTTCCAATAATTTATGATGCTATGGCTGATAATGGTTCTCCAAAACCTATATTTGATACTGATGAAAATACATATGTTCTTGTAAAGCTTCCGATTCATCCAAATGCAAGTTTTCAGGAAAGTGTCGAAATTAATAACCAGGATGGGAATCAAGTAAGCAACCAGATATTTAATTGTTTAGAAGATATTATTGCTTATACTAACGAAGCAGGCGATCAAGTAAGTGATCAAGTAAGTGATCAAGTAAGTGATCAAGTAAAAACTGCGATCATTGATGAATTAGGGAAATATGCAATTGGCATTTTATATACCATAAGAAATTCGGCTTTACCTAAAAAACAAATATTTCAAAAAATTGGTCTTAGTAACCATATTTTGAATAAACAAAGGCACATTGATCCTCTTCAGGATATTGGTTGGATTACATATACCATACCGGATAACCCAAATGACAGGAACCAAAAATACATGCTGACAGCATCGGGCAGGAAACTTTTGAATTTGATAAAAAAGGTTTAAAAATGATTCGAATGGAAACCAATTGGAAACTAAATCGTGTAGCAAATGCAACTCACAAAATGTAACTTATAAATTGTGGGTTAACAAAGAAAGAACTGGTCTCAAACGAACCAGACGAAAAAAGAAAAACCGATTATAACACGAACGATATTCTGCCCGGACGATGGCTTTTTCAGGCGAGCCCCCGGATATTTGCCTCCTATAGTATATTTTATCTTAAAAACTCTTACAGTCAGGATGTCCAGGCAGCAAGATCATTCGCATAAGCTATCTAATAAAAATCATCATTAAGATTGTTATTGGAATTGCAGCAACAAGCACAATTAAGGTGCTCCAGCACCACTTTATCCTTTCAATTATTGATACCCCAAGCACCATTATGACCAAAGGCCAAACAATTCCAATAACCTGACGGGCAATGTCGATATAATTATTAATCTCAAAAGTATCATTGGTAAAGAGAAAGAAGAAGATGGTTTCCGGCAGCCACATGGTGAAGAACATGGGCAGGGTTTGCGATACGCAAAAAAGGGCAAAAAGATCTTCGTACGCTCCTTTTCCGCCAAAAGGGATTGATAACAGCCTCACCGTTCCAGCAAAAATGATGGAGGTGATAAAGAAGAATGGCATCTGAAAGAACCTTTGCCAATAATAGTAATCCTCTGCAGCAATCTTAATCAATGGTTCAACCTGAGCGCCGAAACCCCGCATCAGGGCTGCCTGAACCGAAAAGGTATAAATTATTCCCAGAAACAGAAAAATAATTATAGCATAAGAAAGTTTTCTTCTGTTCGCAGTCAGTTTGTTAATGCCATTTAAGGGCTTATAAATTGGGAGTAGAAAGAATCGGATCAGTTCACTGAATTTCATAAGTAAGTATATATACTACGCAAATTAATACTTTATTTTTTCAAAAAATAATCCGGTAAAGTATATCTGGCATTAGCCCGAATTGGTAAACGGTTTTCAGACCATCGGTAAGGGGATCGTACTTCATAAAGAATGGGTTCTTGCGGTTGGTGATGTTGGAGATGTTGATTGCAATCTCCTGGGTTGTTGATTTTCCACTGAACTTAATGCCTGACCGAAGGTTGATGTTCATATACATCGGCATCTGCTGCGAGTAGGCATCGGTTTCATCATACTGGGTATAACCAATGTACCGCGATGCTTCCAGGTCGATGGGCGAGTAACGTTTGCCTCCGGCCAGGTTGAATTTGCCATCAACATTCAGTCTTTTGATATAACGACCTGACGCTGAGCCAATCTTAAATTCCTTACCACCCAGCAGGTTGAAAACGTAGTTACCATTGAAAGCAGTGTTTCTAAGCACGTTGTCACTCCCCCTGTATTTCGACTCAAATAACGAGAGGGTGGAGAGGAAGTAGGTCCCCTTATCCATAAACTTCTCGGCGGTGAACTCCACCCCATAGTTAAAACCGTTGCCACCATTGGTTAACGCTCCAAACTCCAGGCTGGATGCCGATGCCCTGTTGAGCATTGAGAACGAGCTGGGGACCACCTCAACCAGCGCATCAAAAATTTGCTGGTAGTATACCTCTGTTTTCAGCCTCACCCGGCCCGAGAATATCTTATCGTAAGCCATCACAAAGTGGTGGCTTTTTGTGAAGTCCAAATCGGTATTCGGATCTGAGTAAAACCCATTTTCATCCAGGACCCTGCTGTGCAAAACCTCAACGGGCGTTGATAGTGAATGTAATCCGTAAGCCATGCTAAGAACAGTCCCCTTCACTGGTTCCCAGTTAAACCCGGCCCGTGGTTCAACGGAAAAACTTCCCGTTGAGTGCTGGTAGTTGGAACTCAATCCAACATTAAACCGTACCTCCTGATTTACCCTATGCTGCCATTGCACATATGGATGGGTAAAGTAGTCGTGACCATTGAAATCACGCAAGGTCCTAAAAACCTCATTGGCTGAGTGCAGTACGCTATCGTTCAGATTAAACTCCTGCCTTTCGACGGTTAGCCCGGTTCGGATGCTATTCCTGCTGCTCAATTTAGTGTTCACATAGATTCTTGTCGCGTATTTCGTACGCTGGAAATTTGAACCCGACCACAGGTGGGGGGTTCTGTCAATCTTGCTCACCGAATCCACACGATAAAGATTGGCCACGGTTGAGGCCGAGAGAATAACCCGCAGGTAAGACCTCTCTCCAAGAATGCGGGTATGCGTTAGCCCAATAACACCGCTCTTATTATCGATGTATTCATCGGTATCATAATTCAGCAGTGTGGCCATATCGGCTTTGGCTACAGAGGTGTCGCGGGTGCTCTCAACCCACTGGATTTGGTTGGTTCCGCCAAAACCAATGATTGATGTTGAACCCTTGCCGCTCGATGGGAAATTTAGCTTAAAAAGGCCATCCTGATATGTGGGCAGGGAGGGCATTTGC
>CAYSMO010000074.1:8624-10747 GCA_964432125.1 uncultured Bacteroidaceae bacterium
TTGCCAATCGCGATACATCGTAACTTGCGCCTGCATATCGCTGAGCCTCCTCAACCGAGAAAGTACGTGCGCTGGCAGATGCGAAAGTGTTGATGGGCTTCTCCTTGTTAACATTCCCCCTAACTACCACTTCTTCAAGTGCTATGGTGCTCTCAACCAGCTCAACGTTCACAATGGACTCCCTGCCTGTAGTTATCTCGATATTAGGAATGGTTATACTCTCATATCCCACAAAACTAACATGAAGTGTTGCTCTGCCAATGGGCAAATTCTCCAGACGATAGCTCCCTGTAACATCAGTAATGGTGCCGGGCATTGTACCATTGATTTGCAATGCAATGGTAGCATAGGCTATTGGTTGCTGGGTTTCCTTATCGACCACTCTTCCCCTGAGGGTTTGCGTATGCTTTTGGGAATAGCCGGCGCCTGCTACAACAAGAATCAGAAGAATGAAGATTGTTAAACGTTTCATAATGCATCAGATTTAAAATTATTTCTGATGCAAATATGAATGATTGCTGCACGCTGATCGGCTTAAGGTATAGGGGCGAACCTTTTTTGCCGGAATCGCTTCATTTTCTATCTATAAATCAACTTCATTGATAGGTTCAGGCATAAGGGATGAATAGGTGCGCGGAAATTGGCGGACCAAATGCTGTCTGTTTTTGGGGTGTCATTTATTAAATTTGGTTGGCTATGTTAGCATTCTGGATATACTCCGATGGCTTTACCCCCATCTCTCTCTTGAAAAAGGCGTTAAAGGTTGTTTTAGAGTTAAAACCACACTCATATGCCAGTCCAAGGATGGATAGATGTGCGTGCTTTGGGTTTTTAACCAGATTCTGATACTCCCTTAATCTGAAAGAGTTAACATAATCGTAAAAATTTTTGTGTAGGTGCTCGTTGAGAAATTGAGAAAGCTGATTGGTGGTGATATCCACCAGCTCGGCCAAATCAGGCAAGCTGAGGCGTGGATTAAGGTAAGGCTTTTCGGATTCCATCAGTTCTTTCAGTTTACCTTCAATTACCTTTGCCTGCTGCCGTGTGAATGCAGTGCGCTTGTACCTGGACTTTGGTGCAGCAGCTGTCTCAACCTCAAAACTTATGCTCTTCAGAGCTTTCTGAAATCGGGGTTCATCCCGTAAACCATCGAAAGCACAGTCGATATTGGCAAAAAGCAATGGTGAAGCCCTGAGTTGCACCCCCTTTTCGAAGTATTCGAGCGCTTTCTCATTATCATTTAAATTGATATATATTTTGCACAGGTAATAGTAAAAAGGCATTCCCATTTGATTGTTGCCTTGCAGCTCACCTTCCAGGATTTCAATTTCGCTTAATGCTTGTTTCTTATCGCCTTTAATGGAATGAAACAACCCTTTGATGTATGGCATCAGGTATGCAAAACTCTCTAGTTTATCTTTTTGGCAGATGATCTCCCACGACTCTTCATAGCGGTCCAGCTTGCAAAGCGTCTCCACGCTGAGGAAGAAATGCGCATCCCATAGAGAAAGGGTATTGAAGCTTCTTTTCACCAGTTCCATTGCCTTTTCGTTCTCGTTTAAAAGCGAGTGCAGGAACCCGATGCAGTACTCGGTAACCTCATCGTACGGGTTGAGGCGCTGGGAGAGATAGAATGATTCAAAGGCCTCATTTATTTTTCCCAACGCCATCAAAATCAAACCTTTCTGCACATAGGCCTCGGCACCACCTGGCTTAAGCTCAATTGCCCGGTTGATGTTTTCGAGAGCAATTGAAATATTCCACTCCATCCAAAAGTTTTTTCCGGAAATCAACATATACACTTCGGGTGTATTCGGGTTTAGCCGCATCAAATTCCGAATATTCTCCTCAATCTTGATATTCCCCTCCATAGGATCATAAGCACCCACAGAACTGAGCCAGGTATAGGTATCGCACAATCCTATATAGGCCTTTTCAAAGTTTGGATCTATGGCCAGGGCCTGTTCAAAATGCCGGATGATCTCCTCCTGGTTGCTTATTATAAATTTATTGAGCAAATATTGCCCTTTGAGGTATTGATCCAGCGCTTCTGTATTCTCAATAATACCATCTGTGTGTGCAGCAGGCATTCTGATTTTGCTGCTTATCCGCCCGGCAATAAT
>CAYSMO010000075.1:0-10593 GCA_964432125.1 uncultured Bacteroidaceae bacterium
CTCCCGGATTGAACATGCGGTTTAAGGCTCTGCATAAGTTCACGAGCAGACTGCCCCACCTTGCGCCGGAGGAGGATGCGGTTCAACTGTTGGGGAAAACCACCAATGAGGCGATCGTTTCAGGGGTCGTAAACGGACTGTCATATGAAATATGTGGCTATATTTCAGCTATTTCAGAAAAATATAAAAATCTTCGTGTGGTATTAACCGGAGGAGATGCAAATTCTTTTGATAAAAGGGTAAAAAATAGCATCTTTGTGGTCTCGCATCTGAACCTCATAGGATTAAACAGAATTTTAGACTACAATGCACAAAATGAACAAAAGAATTAGCACCCTGGCAGCTCTTTTCTTGGTACTTGTCATTCCCGCTATTTCACAGGTAAACACCTATTCTCCCTATACCAGGTTCGGATTAGGAGATTTTTCTCAAGAGGGATTTGGTCAGAATACAGCCATGGGAGGCACAGGAATCGCTATGCGCGACGAGAACAAGCTGAACTACCTTAATCCGGCGGCTTATACCGCGAGGGATAGCATGTCGGTACTGCTCGATTTTGGTTTAACCGGATACAAAAACAGCTACAAAACCAATGAGCTTACAAGCGAATGGTACAACGCGAATTTTCATCACCTCGCCCTATCGGTCCCCATCGGGAAGAATTTCGCAATGGGTACCGGGATTGTTCCATACAGCTCCGTTGGATATAATGTTAAACAGGAATACAACAATCTTGGAACAGGCGATGCCATCGATTACTATTTCAAGGGCAACGGCGGTATCCTGAAATATTTTCTGGGCCTGTCAGCAGAGATGTTTAACAGGATTTCCGTGGGTGTGAATATGAATTATCTTCATGGCGATATTACTCGCCAGAGACAGATCACATTTCCAAAAAACAGGGGCTTCGCAGAGACTCATGCCCTGGAAGAGATCGTTATCGGTAATACCTATTTAGGTTTTGGACTGCAGTACAAGGAAATATTTGGTGAAAAATTTTTCTTCTCAGTGGGAGGCACATACGATCTGGAGACAAATCTAAATTCTACATTCACCTCATCAGTTACCAACGTATTTCCAGGAACAGAATTTGATTTGAACGATTCGGTGACCGTTAGACCGGATATGGATATCATTAATGACCGGTCCGACAAATCCGTTACCCTGCCAGCGAAGTTCGGCGTGGGACTGGCATTCGGAATCCCAGGGAAACTAACGGTTACAGGAGATTATGTGCAGCAGGACTGGGCATCGGTGGACAACTCCTCACTTTTTATTGACGGATTTGACCTGGCGGCGGCAACATCGCTCCGGGCAGGGATTGAATATACACCGGATTTTGAAGCGTTCAGGGGATACTATAACCTAATGAGTTACAGGCTTGGAGGATTCATGAATGAATCGTATGTGAAGATTAACGACTACCAACTGGACGATTATGGCATAACTTTTGGAGTAGGATTACCACTAGGTAGAACCAAATCGTCCTTAAACTTTGCATTTACCTATGGATCAAGAGGTACGCTGGATAATAATATGATAAAGGAAAATTATGGTATTTTGACATTTAATTTAACTTTGCACGATCTTTGGTTCTTTAAGAGAAAATATGAATAATATCTGTTTTTGAAAAATTTTGCGATGAAAACTTTGACAATTAGATCTATAACAATAGCAGCTGTGGCGTTTATGATGCTCTTACCAGCAACGGCTCAGACCGGGGCTTCAGAGGGTTCGAAATATGGCCAGGGGCAGGATAGTATAAACTGTCTGATGAATCTCTCCTTGTACAGGGAGTTTTTTAAACATAACAATTATAAAGATGCGATCAAGTCCTGGAGAAAGGTATTCAACGAGTGCCCGGCCTCCAGTCAGAACATGTATGTCGACGGAGTCCAAATGTTTAAAAAATTCATTTCGGGCGAGAAGAATCCGGATGTTGTCGAAGCATACGTTGATACTATTCTGATGATCTACGACAGAAGGATGGAATATTTCAATGATGAAGCCAATGTGCTTGGACGAAAAGCTTCCGACCTGCTACGATATAGAAAAGACAATATCGAATCCATAGAAGAAGCATACGGCTATCTTGCCAAGAGCGTTGAACTGGACCCGGAGGGTGCAAGAGATGCGATCGTTCTTCTCTACATGAACACAAGTGTTTCCCTACATAAAACAGGCAGGTTATCGCAGGATCAGACCATCAAGGACTACTTCATTGCCAGTGAGATTATTGATAACAACCTGCAAAAAAATCCAAATGACAGACGTTTTCAAAGAGTTAAGGAGAATGTGGATGATTTCATAATGGGTGAAGGAATATTGACATGCGAAGCGCTGAACCAATACTATGAACCAAGGTTCGAAGAGAATAAGGATAATGAAGCTTTTCTGAATAAAATGATCGATTTCTATTACAACAGCGGTTGCGACAGGTCTGATATGTATGTCAAAGCATCTGAACAGCTCTACCTGATCCAGCCCGACCACGAATCGGCATACAAGCTGGCTCGCCTGCTAGTGGCAAGAGAGGAGTATGACAAAGCATCTCAGTATTATCTGGAAGCCATCAACGGTGAAGGCAGCCCGGAGCAGACAGGAAGGTACTATTATGAATTGGGTCAGATAACCAGGGTAAAGGGAGAAACCTGCAAAGCCATTGAATATGCCCGTGAAGCTGCTAAGAAAGATCCGGACATGGGAGATGCCTATATACTCCTTGGAGATTTGTATATTGAGAGCAGGGAGAACCTGGGCGATGCGTTTGAAAGGAGAACCGCATTCTGGGCTGCTGCTGACAAATACATCAAGGCAAAAAATGTGGATCCCACCACTGCTGATGATGCAGATAAAAGATTGAACGATTATGTTTCGCAATTTCCTGACAGTGAAGAGTGTTTTTTCAGAACATTGAACGATGGAGATGCTTACCTGGTAAAGGGATGTATCAATGAATATACCACGGTCCGTTCGAGGAGATAAACAATGACCGGTACTATCTACAGGGCAACTGCCTTTTTATTGCTCCTTGTGCTTTTGGCAGCATGTGAGAATGATATTGAAAGGATCAACCTGCTTAACACTTCAGGAGAGTACCCCAATATTGTTGGTGAAGACATCGAAGTGATATACAGCGACTCTGCCAGGGTTAAGATCCAGATGTTTGCCAAATCGATGAAGCAGTTCGATAATGCTGAGAAGCCATATGTTGAATTTCCTGAAGGGATAAAAGTATATGTTTATGATGAGCAGCTGGAAATAGAATCGGTGATCCAGGCAAATTACGCCATCTATTATAACGATGAAAAACACTGGCATGCAACAGGGAATGTTATTGCCGAAAATTTTAAATCTGGGGAAAGACTTGATACAGAAGAGCTTTTCTGGGATGAAGAGAAAGAGGAGATATACTCGAATTCCTATACACGCATAGTGAATGAAAACGGCACCTTCTACGGTAAGAACGGATTCAAATCAAACCAGTCCCTTACCGACTACACACTGATAGGCTCCAAAGGAGTTGTAAATATTAAAGATGATGAATAAGGCCGGTTCTATATTGGAAATAATATGGTTCGTAATGGGCGGACTGCTGCTTTTTATTGGCATTGATGTAACAATCGACAGTGGTATAGGCGAAAGCTGGTACTACCTCCTGTTTGCCCTGCTGGCATTTCTGATGTATTACCGCAGAAGGAGAATACGGCTTTTAAACAGATAAGATGCCCTATCTATCCATCATACTGATCGCACTGCTCTTTTCTGCTTTCTTTACAGGGATGGAGATCGCCTTTCTCACTTCCAACAAACTTAAATTGGAGATCGACAAGAAGCACAACCTTTTTGCCTCCAGGATTGTTTCAATATTTACAAGAAATCCGGCCGGCTATATTGCCACTATGCTGGTGGGCAACACCATTGCCCTGGTGTTGTTTGGTATTGCTTTCGTCGGATTGACGCAGGAGCCTTTGGCGGGAATCCTTCAGACAGAATCTATCGCACTGATTATCCTGTTACAGGTAATCCTCGCTGCAATGATTATCCTGCTTGCTGCAGAATTTCTCCCAAAAACAATCTTCAGGATCAATCCCAACGGCGCATTACGAATCTTTTCGATTCCCGTTCTGATCTTCTATATCATTCTTTACCCAGTCTCCATCCTGTCAATCGGCTTGTCCAATTTCACAATGCGCTATATACTGAAGGTGAAGATGCAGGGAAACATAGGTCAGACTGTATTCGGTAAAATTGACCTGAGTCACCTGGTAACAGAAAGCAACCATGAACAGGACCAGAACGAATCCGAAACCCAGGATTTGAAGATCTTTAAAAATGCCCTGGAACTGTCAGGCCTGAAGGTACGCGATTGCATGATCCCCAGGACGGAGATTATTGCCCTGGATATTGAAAGCGATGTACAGCAGCTGGCCGACACATTTGCAGAGACGGGACTCAGCAGAATACTGATTTACCGGGACAACATCGATAATGTAATCGGATATGTAAATTCAAAGGATATGTTTCACCATCCGGAGCATATCGGAAATTACCTTAAAACATTGCCAGTGGTCCCGGAAACCCTGCCCGTGAACAGAATCCTTAAATCTTTTATCAAGGACCGGAAAGGAATTGCGGTGGTACTGGATGAATTTGGCGGAACATCGGGTCTGATCACTACAGAGGATGTGATCGAGGAAATTTTTGGAGAGATCCAGGATGAACATGATACCACGGAGCTGGAGATGGAGAAGACAGGCGAGAACATCTACCGTTTATCCGGGAGACATGAGATAAACTACCTGAACAACACTTTTCAGCTCGGAATTCCGGAATCAGAGGAGTACGATACCCTGGCAGGTTTCATCATTTATCACCTAAAAAATATTCCGGGTCAGGATGAAATCATTCATATCGACCGATTCAGGATGAAGATCCTTCGCGTAGGCGCAAACCGCATAGACCTGGTTGAATTAACAGTGGAATAGACCCCTGGATTTTCTTTTTTGTTTCAACCTATTATTACTATATTCGCATGCTAAAATTTTTTGATAATTACTGAAACTGAAATATATATTGAATGGCAACGCTTGAAACGATAAGAAAAAGGGCAGGATTACTGGTAATGATCGCCATAGGACTGGCTATGCTGGGGTTTATACTGGGCGATTTTAACATCCAGCCCAACAGAACAGTCGCCGAGATCAACGGAAAAACCTACGGAATTGAAGACTACCGGGCAGAGCAAGAGGTATTGCTAAATTTCTACAAGATGAATTATGGCCAGAACCTCAGTGCGGAAATAGAGCAACAAGTTGAAGATGAAACGTGGCGAAGAATGGTGCGGAATTCGGTTATGGACAAATCATACCAACAGATCGGATTGGAGGTAAGCGACGATGAGCTGAGAGCCATGGTGGCAGGCGACCAGACAGCCGGGCTAGGAGCAGGTGGCTATGTTGCTTTCAGCGAACCGCACCCCATTGTCCGCCAGATGTTCACCAATCCGGAGACCGGAGAGTTCAACAGGGCTTTTATGCTGAACTATTTTAATTCCCTCGATAGGGATGAATATGCCCAGGAGAGAGAGCGCTGGCTCTTTATCGAGAATGAAATTGTCGAGGAGCGACTTAATCAGAAATACATCGCCTTGGTGGCAAAAGGATTGAGACCCTCATCGCTTGAGGTAAGGGATTACCATTTAGAAACCGGAAAAAAGGTTGACTTCAGGTTTGTGGCTGAGAATTTCTCGAGTATCGCCGACGAAGATGTGACTGTGAGTGAGACCGAACTGAAAGACTATTATAAGAAAAATATTGAGAAATACAGGAGTGAAGAGACAAGAAGCATTGAATATATTGTGTTCGACGTTGTGCCAAGCGAGGAGGATGATGCAGATGCCAGGCTTTGGACCGTTCATACCAAAGAAGAGTTTTCCAGAACTGAAAAAGAGAACACCATCTCTTATGTCAACGGAGTTTCAGATGAGCCGTTTGATACAAGGTATTATTCCGCTTCGGAAATCAACCCTGTCCTGCAGGACTCCCTTTTAGGCCTTCCTGCCGGTGAGGTATACGGGCCCTATTTTGAAGACAACGCCTATAAGCTCTCAAAGGTACATGATACCCAAATGCGTCCGGACTCAGTAAGGGCCAGACATATTCTGATTGGCTATTCTGTCGTTGGCAATATGCAACGAGCTGAAGAGATTGCAGACAGTCTGAAAACTGTTATTGATAACGGTGGAGACTTCAATGCCATTGCAAGGGAGTATTCTGCTGATGAGAGCAACCGAAATATCGGCGGTGATCTTGGATGGTTCACCGAGGGCGTAATGGAGGCCCCATTCAACAACGCTGCTTTTGAAAACAGACCAGGTGATGTTGTAAAGGCAACAACCCGGTTCGGTGTTCATCTCATAAAGGTTGAAGCCCAGAGCCGTCCAGTGCAAAAATACCAGATCGCAACGATTGTGCACAATGTCTATGCCTCTAACAAAACCGACCAGGAATTCTATAACAGGGCCGTAAAATTCAGAGGCAAGGCTACCAATGTTGAAAAATTTGAAGAGCAGGCCAGGGAATATGGTAAGAACCCCCGGATCGTTCCGGATATAAGCAGGGATCAGCGTACCATCCCCGGACTTGAAAATCCTGTAAACATTATCGGTTGGGCATACAACGCAGAGGAAGGTGACATTAGCTCTATCTTCGAGGTTAGCGATCAGTATATTATAGCCGCACTCACACAGGTGAATGATGATGGGTATTCCGACTTTGAATCGGTCAGGACAGAGGTTGAGCTTGCTGTAAGAAAGGAGAAAAAGGGTGAAATGATCGCCTCCTCGATGAATGAGAACCTGAAAAATGAAACCGATATTGGGGCTTTCGCAGCCACCCGAAACATGGAAGTTATGGAAGCCAGCCAGGTGCAGTTTGCCAATACCTATGTTTCCGGTATCGGACTGGAACCCTACATCGTTGGTGCAGCATTGAACCTGCCTCAGGAGATGCTCGCAGGACCATATATCGGAGAGAACAGTGTTTTTGTTATCAGTGTTACCAACATTGACTTACCAGAGGCGGACGCCGACATGAAACCTGTCGAAAACAGACTGAATATGTCCCTGGGGTCAAGAACAACCTCGGAAGCATATGAGGCAATGGTGGAAAAAGCAGATATTACTGACAACCGGCTGAAAATATTTTACGGTAGATAATTGCACAGGGTATATACAGACATGCCTTCTACAGACATGCCGCTCCTAGCGGAGCTATAATAGCTTCGGAGGAGCGAAATATCTGTTATAGGCTATTCAGGATAAACCCCAAGCCTCTGGGACTAACTATTGTGTGTACTAGTCGACGTTATCGTGCAGGTAGGAGTTGTCCTGACGCAGTTTGGGCGATTTATTTTCATCCTCTGACAGGCGGTAGCGGGATACCTCCTCACTGTCCGAAGGCTTTTCAGGATCCATCTTCAGCTTTTTCCTGATATAGGCGGGAACGTTTTCCAATTCATCTATTTCATCATCCTTCGACTGAGGTGTGTATCCACGCTCCTTCAATCGCTCATGGGTCTCCTTCAGACTGCGCACCCGCTCGGCCAGTTTATTCTTATTTCCTTCCTTACTTTCCGACTCCCTCTTATCGGCCAACTGATCATACAATACATACTCCTCCGCTTTACCATCATTCCCGGGATCATCAAACTCAAACTTTTGTTGGAACGGATTTATTATGGTTCCTTTGGCATTCTGCTTCTCCTTGCTATCCCTCAAGGGAACATAGTCGAGCGGTTTCTTGTCGACATACACATCCAATATATTGTTCATCTGAAAGCCTGTGGCAATAACAGTTACCCCAATCTTCTCCTCCAGGCTCTGGTCGTGTCCCATCCCCCAGATCAGGGTGGTCTTCTTGGATGCAGAGGCTATCACATAATCGGTAATCTCCGATATCTCATCCATCGTGATCTCCTTGGTGCCAGATGTGATATTCAGCAAGATACTTCGCGCCCCGGTTATCTCATTGTTGTTCAACAGGGGTGAATTCAATGCTGCCTCAATGGCTTTCACAGCACGGTTCTCCCCTTCAGCACTGGCTGAACCCATCACTGCACCGCCGCTGTCGCTCATCACCGTCTCTACATCAGCAAAATCAACATTGACATAACCAGGCACAGTGATAATCTCTGCAATACCTTTCGCTGCAGAAGCCAGAACATCATCGGCCCGAGCAAATGCCTCACTGAGCGTCAGATTGCCATACACCTCCCGAAGTCTCTCGTTTTTAATGACAAGCAGGGAGTCAACATGGTCCTTGAGTTCATTAATCCCCTCAATCGCATGGTTAATTCTTTCAGGACCCTCGAAACCAAACGGTATGGTGACAATCGCCACTGTTAGGATTCCCATCTCCCTGGCTGTTTTGGCTATTACTGGAGCAGCTCCTGTACCGGTGCCTCCTCCCATCCCTGCAGTAATAAAGGCCATACTGGTATTGGCTGCCAACACATCCTTGATTGCATCCAGGCTCTCCAGTGCTGCCTGCCGTCCAATATCGGGTTTGCTTCCTGCCCCGCGACCCACGGTAAGGGTCTCTCCCAGTTGTAGCTTTACAGAAACCGGACTGTTCGCAAGGGCTTGTGCATCGGTGTTGCAAACAACAAAATTCACATCCTTGATCCCCTTGTGAAACATGTGATTAACAGCATTCCCGCCACCACCTCCCACACCGATCACCTTAATAATAGACGATCGCTCGGGAGTGAGATCAAAATTCAATATATCATTCATAACTGCTCTTTTTATAGTTCAACGCTATCTCCATTTTTCCGCCACAGGAGAACCTACATCTTTACATCACTCTCATCAAAAATA
Organism: uncultured Bacteroidaceae bacterium; assembly: GCA_964432125.1. Taxonomy (GTDB): domain Bacteria; phylum Bacteroidota; class Bacteroidia; order Bacteroidales; genus M55B112. Next base: position 8,882 of record CAYSMO010000075.1, read on the forward strand.
TCGCTCAGTGTGTTCTTCAGCCCCTCCAGGAGTCTGCCTCCCTTGAAACGGTCCTTTACCTTTCTTCTTACAATCTCTTCTTCAAGGAGCGGCGGCTCTTCGGCTTCCTGACCGAGATTGCTTACATTCAGCGACTCCTGGTTCTCTTCATAGATTTCCAGCCCCTTCAACAACAGTCCGATCGATGTGCTGTACATGGGCTGGTTGATCTCCTCCGGTGTACCGGCGGCTAGACATTCATTCGGATACCCTATCCTTACATCCATGCCAGTCTTGAATTTTACGAGTTGATTCAGGTTTTTCAGCATGGCTCCCCCGCCTGTAAGAACGATGCCCGCGCTCAGCTTATCCATGTATCCCGAATTCTCGATCTCGTAGACAATGGCATCGATGATCTCTTCCATGCGCGACTGGATAATATAGGCCAGGCTCTTGAAGCTGATCTCTTTTGGGTCTCGACCGGAGATGCCGGGTATCGTTACCACCTTGTCATCATGAGCCAGATCGCCCAGTGCGGATCCAAACTGCATCTTCAGAGATTCGGCCTGTCTTTGAAGAATCGCGCATCCCTCTTTGATGTCGCGCGTCACAACATTGCCTCCAAAAGGAATTACAGCGGTATGCCTGATCACATCATCATAGTAAACAGCTACATCGGTGGTTCCCCCACCGATATCCACGAGCGCAACACCTGCCTCCTTCTCATCTTCAGTTAATACAGCTGCACTCGATGCCAGCGGTTCCAAAATCAGCTGCTTCACCTGCAGTCCGACACGGTGTATGCATTTTTCAATATTCCTGGCCGAAGAGATCTGACCGATCACAATATGAAAGTTGGCCTCCAGACGCTTCCCCGACATACCCACGGGGTTCTTGACCCCTGTTTCATTGTCCACAATATAGTTCTGTGGCAACACATGGATGATCTCCTCACCCACATCGACAGGAATCTTGTACATGTCCTGAATCAGTGCATGAAGATCCTCACGCGTGATTTCATCTTCGTAGGAATCGCGATTCACGTACCCGCGATTTCGAACAGATTTAATATGCTGACCTGCAATTCCAACGAATACTTCAGAAAACTGCAATCCCGATTGCTCCCGCACATCGGAAATTGTATTCTGAATAGCGTTAACCGTCTCCTCGATATTCAGGACGACACCGCGTTTTACACCCTTGGATGCTGACCTGCTTATTCCAAGTACTTCGAGCCTGTTATGCTCATTCAACCGGCCGATCAGGCTAACGATCTTTGTCGTGCCGATATCAATTGCTGCAACAATGCGATCTTTTTGATTCATAGTATTTAACGTTTTGTACAAATTATCTGGTTTGAATATTTAAGGTTTATTTTATCATAGCTGTTCCATCCATACATCTTCAGCCCCTGGTCGTAAAGAAGCTTCAGGTTCTGTAGTTTTATCTCATAATCATCCAGCGGTCCCAGTTCTATCTGGTGGGCACCCACCCGCGGAATCATCTCGTAATCGCCTCCTGGCAAACTGTATAGCTGCATAATCTGTTTGCTCCAGAACGGATGCTTATCCACCATTCTGGCAAATTCCAACAGGTTTTGCAGCGTTATGTTGTTCTGGGTATCAACCCTCCTCATTCCGTTTTTATCTTCCTTCTCCGCAATGACAACATGGCCCGTAAGCAACAAAACCATAGGTGCATAGTGAGGTGAGAGCGGCAGAATCATCTCCTCA
>CAYSMO010000076.1:0-10448 GCA_964432125.1 uncultured Bacteroidaceae bacterium
TCCGGCTCAATAGAAAACACAAGGCTCTCATCTTTATGAAAGTTATACGGCGTACCTACAGGAATAAACCCCCAATCCGGGATATCGACATCTGATTGAATATAGGTCTCCGAACTAATCTGATTGGGAATATCAACAAGCTCTGAAGCAAACATAGAAAAAGCTGTATCCGAATATTGAATATAGATTAGTCCCCCGTCGTCGACATGAACAAAACCAGCCGAATCATTCATCTCCTCAAGAATATCCTGAATGCTGAAACTTCCATAGGCTACTGGAGCGGCAATGGAGGGAGTGATCTCAATCTCAGTGGAAAGCTTATCCATATTAAACTGATCCAGGTATCCATCACACGACCAGGTTATTAAGACCAGAAAAATGACAGGGAGTGATAATTTTATAAATTTACGTTTCATGACTATTCAATTGAATAATTATACAAAAATCCGTTTTGGCTTCCTACGATCAGATTGAACCTGCTGTCGAGCCCGGCAAAATACCCGATACTGTACCTTGTATTACCCTCGAGTGGGAAGCCTTCATATAAAGTGCCATCCGAATTGATCAGGTAAATCAAATTATTCTCCTCATCAGTCAGACCGATTTTCAGATCTGATGAAGAAAACTCGTATATGTCCGGCAAAGAACGAATACTACCACCATCCGTTTTGAATGAAAAAAGTCTCTTTCCTATTAAATTAAAAACTTCAAGCATATTATTATCAGCATAGATGAATTCAGCGTTCCCATCCTGGTTGATATCCTTTATACGGAAAAAGTGACCGGATGTTGCAGAATACTCTAAAACAGTCTCAACCTCACCATTTAAATCGATCCCAATGACATTGCCATTAACATCTGTACTAATAAATCGCGGACCTTTTCCAGAAATATTCATGTCAAGATAAAAAATATTATTCACAGAGACAATTACCGGATCCTTAATCAATATCCTTTCATCGCCCCGTCTGTCCAAAATATAGGTTCTGATCTCATCCGAAATAATAATATAATCCTTTTCACCAATCCTAAAATGCTGTATCGGTTTTTGAATTGTTCCCTCAGATCTCGAAAACTTCCAGCCTGGGACAATGTTCCCTTCAATATCATATACATAGACCTTTCTGTTTTCACATGCCACGAAAATCCTGTATTCCTTTCTTTTATCATAGTCAAACAATGCTATACCATTGGTTGCATCTGCTCGCAATTTAACTGGATATCGTTCCACATAGTTTCCATTCCTGTCGATCAGGTGAATTCCTTTCGGAGTATTGAAAAGATACTGCAATTTCCCATTATTATAGTAATCGACCTGATATATCTCGCTCATAACCGGACCATCCAACCTCACCTTCCACAAAATCCGACCCGTACTGTTAATCAGGTATACCGTGTTTTTGGCATCCTGCACAATGATCTCCTTTTCAGTAGTGTAATGGTTAATGGTTAAATAGGGTTTTCCAATCGCAGTCGAATCCAACAGACTTTCCCATACGGTATGCGCCTTCTCTTTTAAATGTGAGGTATAACCCAGACTTATATTCGAATAAAACATCTCCCCTTCATTGACGTACTGAACAACTATTCCAGGCACCTTCTTGATAGAATGTGACATATTGTCGATATAGTCTTTTACCGGCTTTTTTAACATGTGGCCCTTTCTGGCCATATAGGACCCAGGGTTGAAAAAATAAGTTAAATTAGATTTGGTCGACATCAGGTTGTTCAAATCCACAAAATAAATCTCATTTTCCAATGTCTTGTGCAAAATGTTTTGATAGATCGTTCTGGAGATGGCCTCTTTTGAATCACTAAAAACAATATAATTATCATATAATGCAAAATGGGATTTAATAAACTTCCTAATAACATAATGCTGATAGTATTGTTCCGGAAAATTGTAGATAGTATAACCCACCTGGTCGTCCAGTTGATAATTGTATGTAAATTGTTTAATATCTTCTCCCATTGCAGAAGCCATTTCTGTAAGCCACCTGGTCAGCCTGTTCAATGTCTCAGAATGGCTTCTTATCTCTATCATTACAACTTCATTAAAGCTTTCGTCTCTATTATCCTCCATCGTAAACCAAACAATTTCATCACTTATCATCTCCATGATACCACTAAAAATACTCTCTTCCACGTTCATTTTTGACTGATTATCGGCCGACTGAAATTGTGAAAAAGCGTCTCTCACCTTAAGTTCTTCCTTGAATCTACTTTCAAAAAGCTGGATATCACTGATGCCAACAGCCATAAATTCAGTGACATTTGATGGAATAAAAGAAGTCGCATCCATTCGTACAGGTCTTTGCCCCAGAAATAGATTAAGCCAATTTCCCAAAGAATCATCAGCAAAGGTCATTCCATGCAGTAATAAAACATTCTCCCTTACGTCAATGTCGAATTCTCCCCAGGATGCCAACTCTGAAACCGGAGACAATTGATAATGCATTTCATTGTTGATCAATGGAAAAAAAAGCTGATCAAGAAACGGGTAGTTCATATACAAATTACCCAATACATATTTTCCGGCTGTAGGAGCAATCTTTTTGAAGCCCTTCTGATAATAGATGCCACTGTTGGAATTCATTGTTCTGATAGCATCTTCAAGCAAAATCGATGATGTGCCAGCAATCAACAGTCCTCCCGAAATCGCATAGGAAAAACCCTTAACTCTATTAATATTTCGGAATGAAACGTCTTTTATAAATGCCGTTTCATATCGCCTTTCATTGATAATTACACCTGCATCAAAAACTGAATTAAGCTCATGATCCAATTCGCTGAGCGAAATATCATCTCCAGGAGACAAATAGAAAAGCGCTGATAACCTCTCTTTTCCCAGTAGGTGAATGGAAATGCTCAATTGTCCGTTTTCAAGGCATCTCCTAAGCAGGGGCATGCGGTTCAGATGGTCATTTAATTGCTGAAAGAGCGAATCAAATTCTTGGAAATACTGGTGGGTTAGCAAGTCTGCCCACAACTGACTCTCTGTCTCAAATTCTTCAGAAAAAAACCGGTAATCCAAATTGTCTATATACAAGACTGCATTGGCCGGAACTGCTTCAGCAGCATCAGCTTTCTGATAGGAATGCTTGTTTCTGAACAAAACAATAAATAGCAAACCTGTCACAATGACCACCAGAACACCTACAGTTAAAATCCTTTTCAGCATGAATCATCACTTTATATTCAAAAGTATAAAAAAGTATAGTGTATTCTCCCGGAACTTACCAACACTATAAATTTGATATCCTCAGAAGCAGCATAACAAATTCCCCTTTTATTTATACATTTGAAACCGTCTGGCTGGTACAATTTTTGCTGACATAAAAAGCAATATGGGTAAAACATGAAAACTGTTGTACTGATTTTTTTTATTCTATTTTCCCTTAATGCTCACGGGCAGCGTTTTAGGGTGTTATCAGATAACAGCCGCGATCCGGTTGCCAATGTCGCACTATTTAATACTACCCGGGAGAGAGCAGCAATAACCGATAGTATGGGTTTTACCGGACCCTTGCCCTTTTTACCAGGCGATACCATTGTGCTCCAGCATCCATCCTATAATACCGTGATGTTCCCTTACCATGAAATCAAAGATAAAAAGGTAATCCGAATGTCCAAACGAAACATTCTGTTTGATGAATTTATAATCTCAGCCAGTAAAACCAGGGAAAGTAAACAGCTGCTTCCTTATAAAGTAAGCGTGCTTCAAAATAAGGAAATACGAAATAATCCATCGCAAACCTCTGCTGATCTTTTGATGGAGACCGGAAATATTATTGTTCAAAAAACACAGGCTGGAGGGGGAAGCCCGATCCTGAGAGGATTTGAAGCAAACAAGATTCTGCTGGTGGTAGATGGTGTAAGACTGAATAACGCAATTTACAGGAGCGGTCATCTTCAAAATGCGATTACAATCGATCATGCCATTTTGGACAGAACTGAGGTGATCTTCGGTCCCAGCTCACTGATCTATGGCAGTGATGCACTCGGTGGAGTGATCCACTATTACACAAAAGATCCGGAACTTGGCATAGATAACAAAAAAAGAATACACGGAGGAGCCCATATGCAGTACTCCACAGCCAATAATGGAAAAGCCGGACACCTGGATTTCAATATGGGAGGAGAAAAGCTGGGCTCTCTGACAAGTATCTCCTACAAGGATCTGGGAAATATACGAATTGGTTCCACAAGAAATCTTTTTTACGGCGATTGGGGGAAAACATTACATTATGCCAAACGTGAAGAAGATGGTACAGATAGCATGTATGTTAACCCAAATGAAAATATTCAGCTTCATACTGCCTATAAGCAGATCGACTTCCTGCAAAAAATCAAATATTCCCAGTCAGAATTTATTGACTGGATCATGAACTTTCAGTATTCTACCTCTTCTAAAATCGACAGAGGGGATTTTTTAAATAATTATAGCGGAAGTTACCTGAAATATGCTGAGTACTATTATGGTCCCCAAGATCGGCTGCTTGCATCGATTAAAAACGTTAACCGGAACGATAATTCATTCTTCACAAACGCTACATCGATCTTTGCTTACCAGCTCATTGACGAAGAGAGGATTTCAAGAAGATTTAATTCAAACGACAGACTCTCACAGCTTGAGAGAGTTAATGTCCTTAGCCTGAATATCGATTTACTAAAAATATGGGATGAAAATAAGAGACTTAATTACGGCTTTGACCTGATCTATAACAATGTGGGGTCAGGTGCAAACTATGAAAATATTGTAACCCATGAAATTCGCCCGGCACAGACACGCTATCCCTCTGGAGGAAGCAATACCTATTCCTCATCAATTTATGCCAGCTATAAAAAAATTTTTAGTGATGAACTGGTTCTGAATGGCGGCCTTAGATACAACTTTTCATTGCTCCATTCAGTTTTTAACAACCCCTCACTCGCATTTGATACTACGAGAATCAATTATGGAGCACTAACAGGTAGCGCCAGCCTGGTGTATCACCCTACACAGGAATGGCAGGTCAACGCCATTCTCTCCTCCGGATACAGAAATCCAAATGTGGATGACTATGGAAAAATCAGGGCCAAGAATGATTATATCATCATACCCAATCCTGACATTAAACCAGAATATACCTACAATGCAGAAATGGGGGTGAGCAGGGTAATAGAGGGATTTTTGCGGATGGATGCTGTTGGTTATTATACCCTGCTTACCAATGCTATCGTTCGTACCAACTACACATTGAACGGTCAGGACTCCATGTTCTATGACGGAACACTATATAGGATCTCGGCAAATTACAATGCGAATCTGGCACATATATACGGAGCGTCGGTAAATGTAATTTCTGACTTTTACAACAACATTGTGCTGAAAGCATCCCTGAACATCACCAAAGGAAGAAACCTCACCGACGACGTACCGCTCGGCCACATTCCCCCAGTGTTTGGCAGGGTAAGCATCACCTACGATTACAAAAAATTCATGTTCGATAGCTACATTTACTACAATGGGTGGAAATTTACCGATACATTTTCTCCTTACGGAGAGGACAATGAAGAAGAGGCAACCATGTTTGGATATCCCGCCTGGTGGACGCTTAACATGAATACCTCCTATATGATCAATGATTATCTTACGGTCCGGTTCAGCATTGAAAACATCCTCGATCAGTTTTATAAACCCTATGCATCGGGAGTAAGTGCTCCAGGCAGAAATTTCATACTCACCCTGCGAACAAATTTCTGATCCCGCTAAAGGATATCCTTCTAGATTATTTGCTACATTTATCCCCTGCATGTCAGAAATAACACCCAATATCGAAGAAAGCTGGAAGAGAACTCTTTGGCAAGAGTTTCAATCTGAATACTTCACCCAATTGAAGAATTTCCTGCTCATTGAGAGATCCAACTACAATGTTTATCCTCCCGGACCATTGATTTTCAATGCTTTTAACCGTACCCCACTGCATCAGGTAAAAGTTGTGATTCTCGGACAAGACCCCTACCATGGTAAAGGCCAGGCACACGGATTATGTTTTTCGGTTCCCGAAGGAATAAAACCACCCCCATCACTGGTAAATATTTTTAAGGAAATCCATGCCGACACCGGACTCCCTGTTCCTTCCCATGGAAACCTGGAGGCCTGGGCCGACCAGGGCGTTATGCTGCTGAACGCAACACTCACCGTTCGTGCCTCCTCAGCCGGATCACACCAGAACAAAGGCTGGGAGCAATTTACAGACCAGGTAATACGGACTATCTCAGAAGAAAAGAATAATGTGGTATTCCTGCTCTGGGGAAAATATGCACAAGCTAAAAAACACCTGATCGATCCCGCACGTCATCTGGTTCTTCAGGCAGCCCACCCTTCACCCTTCTCAGCCCACAACGGTTTTTTCGGCTGTAAACACTTCTCTGAAACCAATAAGTTTTTAAAAGATAAAGGCTTCGAAGAGGTGGTTTGGGGCATTTAATGCTGAAAAGCGGAAGAATAAACAATAATATAAAACCGGGTCCCTCTCTTTGGCACAGTATTTGCTTTTCAATAAGTGACAGTTCATCCAAGCATATACCTGACTTTATTCGGGGCACGGTCCGTCTCACCCAGAGGCGGGCTTTTTATTTTTAAAAACTTTTGTACCCGATGATCTCGCGAACTTCACGGAGTGTTTTAGAGGCGCTTTCACGGGCCTTCTCTGCTCCCCTTTCAACCACATTGCGCAAATAGTCATCATCGTGGTATATCGCCTGTATCTTCTCCCTATAAGGAGTTGTGAAATTGATAATATCCTCTGCAAGTTGTTTTTTCAGGTCACCGTAACGAATCGTACAATCATTGTACTGCTCCTCATAATGAGTCAAAGTCGATTTGTCAGACATAATTTTAAGAAGGTAAAACAGATTCTGAATCGGTTCAGGCTTCTCCGAATTGGGTTTCTCAGGACCAGAATCAGTGACTGCACGCATTACCTTTTTCCGGATCTCTTCAGGTGCATCGTTCAGGTAAATTCCGTTTCCTTCCGATTTTCCCATCTTGCCGGTTCCATCAAGTCCAGGGACCTTCACCAGGTCACTCCCGAAATTGAAGGGCTCCGGTAAGGTGAAATAATCAACATTATAAATATGATTGAACCTCTTCGCAAACTTTCTGGCCATCTCAAGGTTTTGTTCCTGGTCCTTCCCCACCGGTACCTTGTTGGCATTATGAATAATAATATCGGCACACATCAGCACAGGGTATGTCAACAAACCGGCATTTACGTTCTCCGGCTGTTTTCTTATTTTCTCCTTGAAAGTGGTCGTCCGCTCCAACTCCCCAACATATGCATTCATATTTAAAAGGAGATACAATTGCGAAATCTCCGGAACATCACTCTGAATATAGATAGTAGCCCTCTCCGGGTCAATCCCACAGGCCAGGTACTCGGAAAGCACCTTTTTAATGTTTTCGTGCAGGTTCTCCGGCTTCGGATGTGTAGTAAGTGAATGCAGATCTGCTATAAAGAAAAAACAGTTGTATTCATGCTGCATCTTCACAAAATTTCTTACCGCCCCAAAATAGTTGCCCAAATGCAGGTTGCCGGTTGACCTGATTCCACTTAATACAGTTTCCATATCTATTTTTAAATAATGGATGCAAAATTAGCCATGAAAATCAGGTACTGCAAGTATTCCTTCAAATAATGTTGATCGATTGAAGTAAAAATAGCTACTTTTACCTCCCTTTTACATTACAACTCACGAAAACTGTTAATAAAACCCAGGGCTAATTACAATTATTTGCATATTTTTAATTTTAACCAGACAGTTCAATGGAATCCACCAGACAACAGAAAGTGTCCAGAATGCTGCAGAGAGAATTGGGAGAATACTTTCAGCAACATGCCCGGGAGATGTTGCCCGGAAAAATGATTACCGTAACAATTGTAAGGGTCAGTCCTGACCTGGGCGTGGCAAAGGTATACCTGAGCATATTTCCCTTAAAGGATAAGGAAGATCCCCTGGAAAATATACGGGCGAATGCATCGTCAATCAGATACGATATCGGAAAGAAAATAAAGAACCAGGTGCGAAGTATTCCGGAATTCATCTTTTATCTGGACGATTCACTAGATTACATAGAGAATATTGATAACCTGCTTAATGAGGAATAGATGAGGTATGACCCGATAAAAAAAAGAGTGGGTGCTGTATTTAATACAACCCCCTTCTTACGGAAACTATTCTATCACCTGCTGAATCTTCTTTTACTCAGATCGTGGCACATCAGAAAAGAGTTGCGGAAAATAAGGCCACTGCTTCCTGATTCTCCTTCAATACTGGATGCGGGCTCCGGATTTGGACAGTATGACTATACCATGGCGTTACAGTTTCCCTCCTCAACGATCACAGCCGTGGATGTTAAACAGGATCAGATTGATGATTGCAACAGTTTCTTCAAACGCATAGGCAAATCAGAAAGGGTTAGGTTTGAATATGGAGATCTGACCCGCTGGTCGAAACCTGACACATTTGATTTGGCGCTCTCCGTAGATGTAATGGAACACATTGAAGATGATATAACGGTATTCAAAAACCTGGCAGATAGCCTGAAAAAAGGCGGTTTCCTGCTCATATCGACCCCATCGGATATGGGGGGAAGCGATGTCCATGATGAGCATGCAGACTCGTTTATTGAGGAGCATGTAAGAGATGGATACTCCATCGAAGATATCGAAAGCAAACTGCGCAAAGCAGGTTTTTCTTCCATTGAAAGCAGGTACTCCTATGGAATACCGGGAAAAATCTCATGGAAGCTTTCCATGAAATGGCCAATATTGATGGCTGGATCCTCCAAAATCATGTTGATTTTGCTTCCATTTTATTACCTTGTAGTATACCCCCTCTGTTTTGTGCTGAACATAATTGATACAAATATCACACATAAAACCGGGACCGGATTAATTGTAAAATGTGTTAAATGAGATTCGCTCTCTATATTGCCCGTCGCTACCTCTTCGCAAGGAAGAACCGGAATGCTATCAATATCATTTCCGGAATCTCCATGCTTGGAGTAGGCGTTGGGGCAATGGCTCTTGTGGTGATCCTTTCCGTATTCAATGGCTTCGATGAGGTGGTTAAATCACTCTTTAATTCATTCGATCCCGATATAAAGATTTCTGCTGTCCGCGGAAAAGTATTTACGCCTGATCAAAGGATGGAAAGAGTAAAGGAGCTCCCCGGTGTTTTATATCTTTCGGAAATTCTGGAGGAAAACGCCCTGCTTAAATATGGCGAAAGACAGCATATTGCAACCATAAAGGGAGCTGACGAGTCTTTTATCCATGTAACTGGCATCGACTCGATGATTTATGATGGAGATATGTTATTAAAAGACGCTAACCGCTCTTATGCAGTAATAGGACAAGGTGTGGCCTATAATCTACAGGTCGGACTGAATTTTATTAATCCGCTTTTTGTCTATATGCCCAAAAGAATTGGAAATATTAACCTCGCCAATCCCGATGATGCCTTCCGCAGGGATTATCTCTTCCCGTCGGGAATCTTCGCGATAGAACAGGACTACGACTCCAGGTACGTAATCGTGCCTATCGATTTTATGCGCAAACTTCTCGATTATACAGATGAGGTTTCCTATATCGAGGTTAAATTAAATCCCGATTTTGACCTTAAAAACGTACAGAAAAAAATTAACGAACTATTGGGGGAGGATTTCCTGGTACAAAACCGTGCCCAACAAAATGAGCTTTTCTACCGTGTTATGAAATCTGAAAAATATGCCATTTTTCTCATACTGACATTCATTCTGATCATTGCATCATTCAATATTATTGGGTCCTTGAGCATGCTTATTATCGATAAGAAAAACGATATCCGAAGCCTGAGAAATATGGGCGCAAGCCAACAGCTCATCAGTAGAATATTTCTCATGGAGGGGTGGCTAATCAGTATCGTGGGATCGCTCATTGGAATAACGCTGGGAACACTGATCAGCTGGCTGCAGGACAGGTTTGAACTGCTTAAGCTTAGCGGCAGCGGTACATTTGTTATCGATGCCTATCCGGTAAAGCTTCAACTTACAGATGTTTTGCTCGTATGGATCACTGTATTGCTCATCGGATTTCTTGCTGCAAGGTATCCGGTAAGGCAGATCAGTAAAAAATATTTAACGGACATAGAAAACGGAAATAATGTATAACAATTTAATAATGTGTGATTTAATAATGATTTGAATAGGTTTTGGCACATAGTTCCTTATTTAGACTCTGTCTAAATTTAAAGGCATTCATTGAATTTTGACGAAATACACTGAACTTTATGTGAACGTTACCCGTACAAAAGGTCTGAATAGATTTATAACCAAAATAAACTATATTTTAGTTTATTCGAAAAATGAAGAAAAAGATACTATATATATTGTTCGCTGCTTTGCTGCCTCTTGCCGGTAT
>CAYSMO010000077.1:0-10329 GCA_964432125.1 uncultured Bacteroidaceae bacterium
TGAAGCAGTTGCTGATGTAATCAAAAAGATTGTAAAACATTTTAAATGGGACGGGGCGATTGGCGTTGGGTTCCCCGGCGTAATCCAGCATGGAGTTGCCAGGACCGCAGCCAATTTAGACGATAGTTGGATCGGAACAGATCTGAATCAACTGTTCAGTAAAAAAACCGGATGCCCGGTGCATGTTGTGAACGATGCCGATGCTGCAGGAATGGGCGAGATGAGGTTTGGCTCCGGCAGGGAGTTTCTTGGCGTGGCACTTCTTGTTACCGTGGGAACGGGACTTGGCACGGTAGTGTTCGCCAATGGAAACCTGCTGCCAAATATGGAAATGGGACATATCCTGCTGCATGGTGCTGATGCTGAGCTCTATGCGTCAGATGCAGCGCGAAAGGCGGATGACCTGAGCTGGGATGTATGGGCCGGAAGGTTCAATGAATACCTTAACCGGATGGAAGAGCTGCTTTGGCCCGACCTGATCATCATCGGTGGTGGCGCGAGCAAGAAGGATGATGAATTTTTTTCCCACCTGAAAACCCGGGCGAAAGTGGTACCGGCAACCTTGCTGAATGAAGCGGGTATTATCGGTGCTGCTTTAACCAGCAAATACTATAATAAACTTGAAAAGAAGGAAAAAATAGAAAAGGATTAGCTGTTTACTGCTAGACATGTCGCCCCGCTGGGGCTGGTCCTGCTTCGTAATATCCTTTAGTCTACAGACATTTGGCACCTACGGAGCCATCCAGGCTCCGTAGGTGCGAAATATTTAACCCCGCTAGGGGTGCCATGTCTGTAGCAGGATGGCACTCATGAAAACCCAAGCTCCGTAAGTGCCAAATGTCTTCATTACTTCTGTCCACTCATGGCTAGCAAAGAAGCACTGGTATTCACCATTTTTATAAATTCGCCCCTGTAGCCTTCATGGTCCGTCCCCCTGGCCCCGCGTGCCATCTGCAATGCATCTTCGATGCTTCCCTGCTTCAGGTACCCGGATTCCCTGAGAATCATCCCGTACATCGCCACTGCAGCTGCAAACCTTAAATTATCGGAAGTATTTTCAAACGCTTCCAAACGTGCAGCAACAGGCTGTTCATACAACATGCTTTTGTCTCCATCCGGCTGCTTGTACCTCAGCTTGATGGTAAGCAGTTCGTCTGAGTAGTCACCTGATCTTACAACCGCGCGACCTTCGCTCCCGTTCTCCTTTCTTACCGAACGTCCTGCACGATGCTTGTGGTTCGCTGATTCGTCACCGGCCGACTGGTACTTCAGCGGATCGATATCAACCACATCGCCTTCTGCACTTGCCGGTATAATCTCATATAGCGCAGTCACCGTATGTCCTGCTCCCATCTCACCCGCATCCTTGGTATCGTCGTTGAAATCCTCATCATTCAGCAGCCTGTTTTCATAGCCCACCAGCCTGTATCCCTTCACATGAACAGGATTGAACTCAAGCTGGAACTTCACATCCTTTGCAATGGTAAAGAGTGTCCCCCCAAACTCGCTCACCAGCATCTTATTGGCCTCCTGCACATTATCGATATAGGCATAGTTCCCGTTCCCCTTGTCGGCGATTGTCTCCATCTTGCTGTCCTTGTAGTTCCCCATTCCGAAACCGAGCACGGTGATGAAGATCCCCTTCTCACGCTCCTTTTCGATGAGACGCTCCATTTCGGCGTCGCTCGACTGACCGATATTAAAATCACCATCGGTAGCAAGGATAATCCTGTTGTTCCCTTCTTTCAAAAGATTTTGTTCCGCGATCTTGTAGGCCAGTTGAAGTCCGGCCCCTCCGGCGGTTGAGCCCCCTGCCTGCAGGTTGTTCAGCGCAGAAAGGATCTTCTCCTTCTCACTCCCCGGCGTCGATTCGAGCACCACGCCAGCCGCTCCGGCGTATACCACCATCGCCACGCGATCCTCCGGCCGCATCTCGTTCACCAGTAACCTGAACGATGATTTTAGGAGCGGAAGCTTGTTGTGGGAGTTCATGGAGCCGGAGACGTCGATCAGGAATACGAGGTTGGACGGGGGCAGGTTCTCCTTCTCAATGGCTCTGCCCTGCAGTCCGATATGCAGTAGTTGGTGCTTGCTGTTCCACGGACAGGTCGAAAATCCGGTAGTTACAGTAAAGGGGTGATCGCCTTCCGGCTGTGGGTAATCGTAAGAGAAATAGTTGATCATCTCCTCAATCCTCACGGCATCGATGGGCGGCTTTTGTCCCATGTTGATGAACCTCCGCACATTCGAATAGGAGGCGCGGTCGACGTCGATCGAGAAGGTGGAGAGCGGATTGTGCAGCACATCCTTGAACCCGTTTTCATGGATTGTGGCATACCCTTCGGTGTTCCAGTCCTGCGCGTAGTGACCGCCGTATGCAGGCGCAGCGGCGTAGGTCATTGATTTTCTGGCATGCCGGCCTGTCATTACCGGCTTAACATGCACACCTGAAACCATTTGTTCCATATCCTTCTGCGCATAGGTAATCACTTTAACCTCCTCCATCGCAACTGCTGAAGGTTTCATCTGCACATGAACAGTATTGCCGGATCCCACCACCACCTCCTGGGTCTCCATACCAATATAAGAGAAAACCAGTATGGGTGATGCATTGCTAATAGTGATCGTGTATTTGCCATGCCTGTCGGTGACCGTTCCGTTTGAAGTGCCCTTCTCCAGTACAGTTACACCGATCAGGTCATACCCGTTTTCATCCACAACGGTGCCGGTGATCACCCTCGGATTATCAGCTGCCATAAAAAGAATGGATAAAAACAGAACTGTGAAAAATGATGCTAGTGTTTTCATGAGATTAAGATTTAATTGTTTATGATATTTTTCAGAACCCTCTTTCGACGCCCGCCCGGGATCAACGATCGCCGGGATAAGTGTGCGTTCAGCTATAGGATGCGGCCATTTTACCAATTCCATAAATTTTTTGAATATTTCTGTGTAAATTGCACTGGCAGATGCAAAAAAATGCCCCAAACACAAGCGTTTCATGGCCCTGAAGGAACCCGGGAAAAAACATTACGAACCGACAGATGAGGAGCTCGTTGACCTGTTTAAGGCGTCGGGTAACCTGGAGCAGCTGGGTATACTGTATGAACGCTATATGCACCTGGTGTACGGGGTCTGCCTGAAATACCTTGAAAACAGGGAGGATGCGAAGGATGGGGTGACCGCCATTTTTGAGAAGCTGATTACCGGGCTGCCGAAACATGAGGTGGAGCAGTTCAGGGGGTGGTTGTATGTGCTGACCAAAAACCACTGTCTGATGAAGATCAGGTCGGAGAAGAGTACTGCCAAAAGGAAAGAGCTTTGGGAAAATGAGCAGGACATTTTTATGGAATCGGTCGAAGAGGTGCATCCTATAGATGAAGAGGAGCAATCGCTGAACAAAACGCTGCAGGAGTGCATTGAAAAGTTAAAGGGTCAGCAGCAGGAGTGCATCCGGCTCTTCTATTTTGAAAATAGGTCGTACAGGGAGGTCGCCGCGCTGCTGCAGCTGGAAGAGAAGAAGGTAAAGAGCTTCATACAGAACGGGAAGCGGAATTTAAAGATCTGCATCGAGGAAAAACATGGCAAAACGGAATAAATATCGCAGAGAGAGGTTGTCTGAATTTTTCGACTATTCTGAGGGGAAAATGTCGGATCAGGAGCGGAATGCTTTTGAGCGCAGGATGCAAAAGGATCCTTTTGCGTCCGATGCTGCTGAAGGCTTTTCGAGGGTGTCGCGCGGGGAGGCGGAGCAGGATCTGCAGTCGGCCGCCGGGAGGATATGGGATAGGATTGAAGGTCAAAGCAGCAGGAACAGACGAAACCGGAGGATCGTCTGGTACAGCGCAGCCGCGGCCTTTGCATCACTAATGATCGTTACAACAATCTTTTTCCGACTGAACGACAACGGACTCGAACGCTTCGAAACGGCCCCTGAGATGCGGGAGGCAGCCAGGGAGCAGTCGGCACCTTTGCAGGGTGGCGGACTGGAGCAAAAGGAGCCAGCAAATGAAGTGGTAATGGAGCAGGAGGAGCCATTGAGTGAGGGAGAGAAAGAGCAGGAGAAGGTAACTGGCAAAGGAACAAAGAAACAGGAGAAAGAAGAGGAGCATACAAAAAAGGTTATTGCGGTTGATGAAATAGAGGAGACCGTTATAAAAGAAGACCATGCATTTGCCTGGGAAAAGATGGAGGAAAAGGCTGCTGTCGGCAGGTACAGGGCCACACAACAACAAATGGTTTCACCTGAATCGACAGCGAAATCAGTAGCAGCAAAACCAAAGACCGCAAATAATCTCCAGTCACCACCGGAGCCAATCATTTCGGGTGAAACGCCGCAACAAAGAGTGGTAGTTGCAGATGCGCTGCAGGATGAGGCCCCCATGGAGATCGCTCTCATGCCAGATGAGGTCAGCCTCGACGAGGTAGTTGTAATAGGATATGGCACTTCGAAGAATTCACAATTGACAGCATCTGCTACAGCAAAGGAGGCTGACCCATCCGAAAATTTGGAGTATGAATCTGCTGTTCCCGAAAAAGGATTGGCCGACTTCAGGAGTTATATCGATACCACCCTGGTGTATCCGGAGCCGACAGAAACTTCTAAAAAAGAGGTGGTCGTCCTAAAATTCTCTATTGCCCCCGATGGCCGTCCGCAAAATTACCGCGTGATCCGCGCCCCCGATAATAAAGCTTTCGAAAATGAAGCCATCAGAGTGGTCTCGGAAGGTCCCGCCTGGCAACCCGCCACAAGAAACGGTCAGTACTCCGAAGAGGAAATACGGCTAAGAATCGTTTTTAAATGAAATTGATCTAAGACATCTCTTATAACTACCCGACGAATCCAACAATCCGCAAATGAACTAATTATTGCATTAAAAAAACGTAACTTTGCATTATGATAAGGAGGATTTACTTGGATACATCGGTATTTGGTGGCTATAAGGCAAAGCAGGTAATCAATTACATGGCCTGGGTGATATGAATAAAAGTGCTGCTATATCATTTCTATGTTTACTCTTCCTCTCTTCCGCCTGTCAGAGGAAAGCCGAAATCATTGCCGACTGGGACTCCTATATAAAAGCCCACGAAGAGTGGCAGGAAACCCGTCTGGAACGGCTGAAATCGGAGCGCGGCTGGCTCAACCTGGCCGGACTCTTCTGGCTGGAGGAGGGCGAAAACAGCTTTGGCTCGCATCCTTCCAATACCCTCATTTTCCCAAAAGATTTCCCTATTACCGGGGGATCGCTACTCTTATCGGACAGTACCGTAACCCTCACCGCCGATCCCGCTGCGGCGATCAGGGCTGGTGGGGAGCAGGTTTCCCGGGCAGAACTTAAGAGCGATCAGCAAGAGAATACAACTACCCTTGAAACAGGCAGCTACAGGTGGAACATCATTCAACGGGGCGAACGGTTTGGTGTGCGGCTGCGCGACCTGGAGCATCCACGGATCGCGCTGCTCGACAGCATTCCCTCCTACCCTTTCAGCAAAAAGTGGGTGGTGGTGGCAGAGCTCGTGATGTTCGACACGGCCAGGACCATTGAGGTGCCAACGGTTATTGATGGTTTCACTGAACAATACCTGGCGCCGGGTGAGCTGACTTTTATAATGAATGGGAGGAACCATACGTTGCTGCCGTTTATATCAGGCAATGGCTACTTTCTGATTTTTGGGGATGACACGAACGGACGGGAAACCTATGGTGGGGGGCGTTTTCTGTATACCGACAGGATTGAAGACGGTAAGGTGATCATCGATTTCAACAGGGCCTACAACCCTCCCTGCGCCTTCAGTCCCTTCGCCACCTGTCCGCTACCATCCCCTGAAAACTTTCTCGATCTGGAGGTGAATGCCGGAGAAAAAGGGGTGCATTTTGATTAACAGTCGTTCCAATTCTATTTCTCTGTACTCTCGGTGTTGATCGCCCTGAAAAAAAAGGGGAACTATTCATTCCCCTAAACTAATAAAATGCTGCGAAAAAACTTTCCGAATAATTTCTAATTATTCAGCTTTCCAAGTCTGGCAGTAGCCTTTACCGTGGTAGTCTTCATAATAAACCCAATTCCCAGTAAAGGTCGCTCGACCGTTGTTTCAAACTGGGGATAGATCACCACATCGTAGTTCGGATTGACCATCATCATCTCATACAGCGCATAATTGGCTGTCTGATCGACCACGTAATTTCCTACTACCGGAATGCTTGCCAGGTTGATCATAATAGATCCTCCACCTTGCACAGTACCTGTTTCCTGCTTGAAAATCCGCTGCCAGTCAATGCCTACGATCTTAGTCGAGGTGGCCTCTGCCGATACCTGCTCAGACAGGGTGAAATCGTTCAGTTCAAGCTCAAGCCTGACATTCGGTTCACGCATGGTTTTATTCACTGCTGTACAGCCTGAAAAAAGCACAAAGGCCATTCCCATTAGAATAATTGTTCTTAGATGCATACTTGTAATTGTTAGGTTAAAAAAATGAAAAATCTAAATTACACAAAAAATCCTGTTAGAAATCCTGTGATAATTTTTTTTCTAAAACTTTTTTACTCTCTTTCTCCTTTTCTTTCTCTTTCTCTTTCTCTCACTCACCCCTGTCTTTGAATGCATGCGGGCGACTGCACAACAATTTCATTGCTCCTGCCCTCATCATACAGCAATCCCCTGTCCAGAAAATGATTTCAGTAGGCAGTGCGGGCTAAAAATCATTGGGAAAAATGCTTTTCATGCGACAAAGGGCTAAAGTATAGCTTTTTCCACCTGGCCAACCAGGAGTTGGAATAATTATGGAATGATTTTTGTCTTTTAGTCATTAAAATACTTGCTTTCATGTACTTTAAGCAACTATTCGTCAATTTTTTTCGTTATTTGAATAGGTGATCACATAGACACAGTGTATTGTAGAAATAAAAAAAACCAAACCGATGGATAAAAAAATTTCAAGGTGTCTGATTCCAGGAATTAACACACTTGCCGTAGTGCTGGGCATTTCAGCATTGGTCGCATCATATATCCTTATTTACATTGCTTTTTTGAATTCTGTGGAAAGTGCTGAGAAGAAGCTCTATTCCCATTATACAGAGAAAGCTCAATTGCTGCATGAGGTAATTCTTTCCGGCGGGCACAAAGCTCATGCAGAGGCCCTTAAAACCGTTCAAGATGCATTCTGGCGCTCCTCTGCTCGTCCCGAAGATGAATACATCTGTGTTGTAAATGAGAGGTCGGATCTGATTTTACACACCAAACATCCGGAATCAGTTGGAACGAATGCTGGTATAAATCCGATTCTCAACAATGGGAAACCATTCTGCACGCTTAACGATCTGCTTTTAAACCAACAGAGCCATACTGGCGAGTATAGCTCTGGTTTGGGCGAAACGCAGATTGCCGCTTTTGAATACATCCCTTCATATCACTGGATATTGGGTGTTCACCGATCAAAAAAGGCACTGAGCGATGAGGTAAGATCTTCTTACTACAGGTTCCTCTATCTCTTTTTCCTGATTACCGGAATACTTATTCCACTTTCGCTCATCACATTATATATAGTTTCTGAAAGAAACCATGAAAAAAGGATAGCATGTGAGATGACAAACAACAGCCTCCTGAAGGCCGAGAAAGAGAAGGCTGAGGAGGGCAACAAACTTAAATCTGACTACCTCGCGAACCTGAGTCACGAGATACGTACCCCCATGAATGGGATCATAGGATTTGCCAGTTTACTCAAGAATACAGATTTACCGGAAGAGAAACGAAAAATATACCTCAGTACCATCATGAAAAGTGGCGAGCGGATGCTTAACATTATCAGTGATCTGGCACAGATGTCAAAAATAGAAGCAGGACAGACAGGGCTGCATCTTACAGAGGTTAATCTAAATAAACTTATGGATGAAGCCTTCCTGTTTTTTACGCCTGAAGCCGACAGAAAAGGGCTGCAATTCTCCTATAGCAAATCGTTTTCCGACAAAGAGAGCTTACTTCTGGCGGACAAGACGAAGGTTGAACAGATTCTCTACAACCTATTAAAAAATGCACTTAAGTTCACGAAAGAGGGGAGTATCTGTTTTGGTTGTGCCATAACAGACGGTCAGGTACAGTTTTGGGTCGAAGACACAGGCAAAGGAATTCCCCATCACATGCAGGATGCCATATTCGAAAGATTTCAAAAGCTGGACAAATCACCCTTCAGCGAAGAAGATGGTAGCGGACTTGGACTTTCAATATCCAAATCACTTGTAGAACTAATGAAGGGCAAAATATGGGTTGAATCGGAACCAGGCAAAGGATCAAAATTCATTTTTTCAATCCCCCGGATTACAGGCTAAGGGGATAATTTCCTGCACCCCTTACACCTGCTTCAGCTTCCACTTTCCCCTTCTGAATATCATCATCGCCAAAATTGCCAGTACCGATTCAGCGATCAAAATCGAATAGCAAACACCGATCACACCCAAATCCAAAACCTGTGTCAGCCCCCAGGCCAGCGGTATCTCAATAATCCAGAAAGCTATAATATTCAACCAGATAGGCGTAGCCGTATCGCCTGCCCCGTTGATTGCCTGCACCATTACCATACCCAGGGCGTAGATCAGAAACCCAAAACTAATCACACGGAGACAGGTAATGCCTGTCTGCCATACAACAGGATCAGCAGCCGCATCGATAAAAAATCTAATAAATACTTGAGGAACAGATATAAAGATGACTGATACCAATCCCAAAAGCACCATATTCACCCCACCGACGATCCATGCTGAACGCTCTGCCCTTTCGGGCTGTGTCGCTCCCAGGTTCTGACCCACCAGGGTTGCTGCAGCATTGGCCATGCCCCATGCAGGAAGCAGCACAAAGATGATGATTCGGATCGCGATGGTATAGCCGGCAATCACCTCTTCGCCTAAGTTGGCAATCACCCATACCAGGAAGATCCAGGAGGAGTGGGAGATGATATTTTGTCCAATAGCGCCCAGAGAAAGTCTGATCAGCTTCAGGATTGTATTGATGCGCAACCTGATATCCTCCAGTTTTACTTTAATCCGGTAGTTCCCCTTTATTAAGAGGTAGAGCTGGAAAATCACAGCGACCCCCCGTCCAATGTTGGTAGCAATGGCGGCCCCTTTCAGTCCGAGTTCCGGAAATGGCCCCAGACCAAAAATCAATAACGGATCGAGAATGATGTTTAGAAGGTTGGCAATCCAGAGTACCCGCATAGAAACGGCTGCATCGCCCGAGCTGCGAAAAACGGCATTGATCACAAAAAGCAGCATAATCACCGCATTCCCACCGAACATGATCATTGGATATTGGTATCCCATTTCGATGGTCTCTTCGGAAGCGCCCATGAACCGCAGCAGATCTTTGGCATAGATTACACCGATAAGGCTAAAAACCAATGAGATCGCTGCTGTAGCGATGATTGCCTGCACAGCCGCCTGGGCAGCACCCCGGGGGTTCCGTTCCCCGATACGTCGTGATACCAGTGCAGTGGTCCCCACGCCCAGTCCCATGCCAATGGCATAAATCACAGTGACTAAGGATTCGGTGACCCCTACTACGGCCACCTCCTGGGCTCCGAGCCGGGAGACAAAGAATATATCTGCCAGTGCAAAAACAGACTCCATGACCATCTCAAGGACCATTGGGATACTCAGCAGCAGGATAGCTTTGCTAATAGGTATAATGGTGAAATCCTTCTCCGTACCTCGGATCGATTCTTTGATATCAGACCAGAGCTCTCGGGTAAACAGGTTTCTGCGTAATGATTGGATAATATGTTTTGACACGATGCTAAAACATTTTTGCCAGCCGGTCAATATCCCCACCGGCGACCCGGGTGATGATCCACTCCTTCATCTGCTTTGCTCCCAGCGAGTTGTAGAAATCGATCGCCGGTGTGTTCCAGTCGAGCACCACCCATTCGAACCGTGAACAGTGCCGCTCCAGCGCAATCTTTGCCAGGTAGAGAAGCAGCGCTTTCCCATATCCCTTTCCCCTGTATTCGTCATATACAAACAAATCCTCGAGATAGAGGCCCGGTCGACCGGTAAACGTGGAGAAGTTATGAAAGAAGAGTGAAAATCCGACCGGCATATCATTTTCATACCCGAGCACCACCTCGGCATACCGCTTTTCGCCGAACAGGTTTTCTTTCAGCAGGCCCTCCGTGGCCACCACTTCGTGGGATAGCTTTTCATAGGCAGCGATCCCTTTGATAAGGTCGAGGATCAGCGGAACGTCGGTCTCTACGGCATGGCGCAGGAAGAAACCGGGGAGCGATGTTTTGATCATTTCTGTGGTTTATTTGAAATACGAAGATAATAAAAGTGTAAAA
>CAYSMO010000078.1:0-10274 GCA_964432125.1 uncultured Bacteroidaceae bacterium
CGGTTGACTTCGTATATCTTTTCGATGGTGAATCAACCATCCCGGGAAACCTCATCGCGAAGTTCAGCGGCCCGGATATTCCCCCAGCGGTAACTTCCCGCAGCAAAAGTGTATTGGTATGGTTTGTAACCGATGCCAGGCATACCGGCAACGGCTGGAAAATGACCTATTCGGCCACCCGCTGAAGCCACAGCTTAATACGAAGTTCCTTTATACACCCGGCTATTAGCAGGATGGACCAGCTGGCCGGAATAGCGCAATGATCCTGAAAAATTACCGCTTACCCGGGCGTCGGCCCGACCGCTGGAGGAGACACTGACCGTTACATCATAATTGCCCAGCGTGCTGCGCACCCCGTAAGAAATATTATAAGTGCCCCGTTTCTCATTTTTTTCCACTTCATACCGTGACACCGGTCCCTCGAGCGTAATCCCTCCCACACCGTTTTGACCGAGGTAGAGCGGACTGCCCACCTGGATCACCCCATGGATAGTGTCGACCAGGAGGAAATTGATGGAGGATTGCACAGACAAGCTTTGACCGTAACGGTCGTAAAGCATATCCGCCTCCAACACAAAAGCAGGCGAGGTAACCATCTCCTCAACAAGCAGTGCGTAACGAGCTGCCTCTTCCTTCTCAATCCGCTGCTTCTCCTCTTTTAGCAGTTTTCTCTGCTCCCGCGGACTAAGCTTTCCTCCGTCCTGCGCCTGGGCGATCCCCCCGAGAAGGACCAAAGCCATTATTATTGTAGTGTTTCTCATATCTATAAATACTCTTCAAATACTGTGCCACCTAAAGATTTAACAATTCCGGATCTTCATCTTTATGTGCTGAAAAATCCTCATCTGAGTTTTAACGATTCCGGGGCCTTCATCCATATATGCAACTAAAGCCCCAGTCAAATTTAACTCTTGAAGATTCTGATTCCATATAGTTTGCTATAACTCCATGTACCAAGAGCAAATTAACATTTCTGCCGAAACCTTTTAACACCATTCCTTAATAAATGACTATTTTTGTTTTTCTGTGTGATTGAACCGTGAGAATGTTATGTCTGAGCTGAATTTTCTTACCGCACACGACCGGATGCATAAAAAGCGGGCCTTCCAGCTGATGATGAAGCCCTTCGGTCCGGTGTGCAACCTGAAATGTGATTACTGTTACTACCTGGAGAAGGCCAACATCTACGAGGAGAAAAAAAATGTGCCGTCGCAGTTCAGGATGACAGATGAGGTGCTTGAAAAGTATATCCGCGACTATATCGATTCACAACCGGACGATGAGGTGCAATTTTCCTGGCAGGGCGGGGAGCCGACACTGCTCGGGACAGATTTTTTCAGGAAAGCACTGGCGCTGCAGAAAGAGTACGGTGAAGGAAGAAAGATATCCAACACTTTGCAGACCAACGGCACGATGATCACCGATGAGTGGGCCGCCCTTTTTGCGGCCAACAACTTCCTGATCGGCCTCTCAGTCGACGGTCCGGCCGATCTCCACGATTATTATCGGAAATTTACCTCGGACGCAGGCTCTTTTTCAAAGGTGATGGATGCGGTGCGGCTCTTCCATAAGCACAAGGTGGAGTTTAATACCCTTACCGTGGTGAACGACCGCAACTCTAAAGTGCCCCTGCGGGTCTACCGCTTTCTGAAGGATATCGGCAGCCGTTTCATGCAAGTCATTCCTATTGTTGAACGCGAAGCGGTCGACCCGAACGTGAAGCTGAAGCTGGTGGCCAATGATTACCGTCAGGAGACCTGGGTAACCGAAGAGAGCGTGGAACCGGATGACTGGGGAAAGTTTCTCTCAAAGATTTTCGATGAGTGGGTAAGGATCGATATCGGGAATATTTTCGTCAATTACTTCGACAATACCCTGGCACCCTATGCCGGGGAGGAACCGTCGTTGTGTACGATGCAGCTGGTATGTGGCAGCGGACTGGTCATGGAGCACAATGGCGATGTCTATTCATGCGACCACTTTGTATACCCACAGTTCTACCTGGGGAACATGATGAAAGGCAGCCTGGAGGAGATGTCCAAGAGCGACGCACAGCTCAAGTTCAGTCTGGACAAGCGTGATAACCTGCCGAGGGAATGCCGGGAGTGTGAGTTTCTTAGGATGTGCGGGGGTGACTGCCCCAAGCACAGGTTCGTAGAGACCGACAACAGGGAGTTGATCTCCTACCTGCACGACGGTTTTCTCTATTACTTCAAACAAGTCGATAAATATATGAAGTTGATGGCCGAAGAGCTCAAAAACAGACGTCCGCCAGCCAATATCATGCAGATGTTCCCCGAAAAAGAGCGCCGCCGGCTCATGCAAAGATCAAGATACAAACTTTAAGATTAGGTAATAGTATTCTATTACTACCGTGATAATACGTTGAAAGCCATGCGGAAAGCAGATTCATGTCAACAATAAAGAGGGTTTGATGATGAAAGCAATGGAAAAGGCCGCAAAAACCGATTCTGACATTGCTACAAGAGTGGAATTATTCAGGTACCGTTTCCCCGAAGAATTTTATGATCTGAAGAATGATCCCGGAAAGACATTACCTAGATTATATAAGATTTATCCTGCAATGAAAAAATGTGATGAAGGCAAAACCCAAGCCCGTTCGCGGGCTGAATCCTCAGGCAGCACTAGCCAAATTGGGGAGGAAAGAGCAGTGAACAAACGTTTTTGCTTTAATTTGTTTTTCCTATATTGCATGTTTGAATAATATAAAACTGATGACTAAAACTAACTATTAATCAATTACAGCAGGATGCCAGATTTTGTGAACTATCCGGCCCCGTATGGTCAAACCAGGGTAAGAAAAGAAGTTGCGGCAGTACTCTGGAAGGAATGGCGGTTGCTAGAATCTCGTGAACTGTATAATATCAAAGGTTGATCCGTTGCAAGAGAACAATGTGTATGAGGAGAATCTTGATGAGGTAAAAAGAATGGAAAGAGGTCCGATCTTCTGGCATTTCCCGCATTACAGCAACCATGGCATGCAAAGTCCGGGGGGCGCTATCCGGGAGGGTGATTATAAATTGCTGGAATACTTTGAGAACGGTACCGTACAGTTGTTCAACCTGGAGGATGATATGGGTGAGCAGAACGATCTATCCAAAATTGAGATAGAAAAGACAAAAGAATTGACTGACAAATTACATCAGTGGCAGAAAAAAGTTGGGGCTCAGATGATGGTACCGAATCCCGATTATGATCCGACCATAAAGGCTGAATCCGCAGGATGATCTGGATTCACATTTCATACTGTATCGCATTCTCTGATCAGTATGTAAAATTGAATAACACTTAAAACTTATAGCAATGAAGAAATTATATGTAATCAAGACATCCCTGGCAATAGGATTTATATTGTCCATAGTATTTTCATTGACCGGTTGTGGAGATTCACAACGCTCTGCATCGGATGAAAGTATATCTCAGATTCCGGAAACGGTAAATATCACAAAAGATGAGCTGATGAACAAGATCAAAGGAGGATGGGTCGGCCAGACCATTGGAGTCTGCTATGCATTGCCCACAGAGTTTGATTACCTGCAGCAGATCATCCCCGATTCGGTGGTCATGAATCTGACGGGAGAACAGCTCAAGCAACGGTTCAATAACGACGATATCTATATGGATGCCAAATTTGTGGAGGTCATCGGCCGCCTGGGACTGGATGCACCTGCGGACTCCTTTGCCATTGCATTTGCCAACGCCGGATTCAACCTGTGGCATGCCAACCAGGCTGCCAGGTATAACATCCTGCAGGGGATCATGCCTCCTGAATCCGGACACTGGAAGAACAGCATGCATTCCGATGATATCGATTTTCAGATTGAGGCCGATTTTGCGGGTCTGACCTCTGCGGGAGTTCCAGTGGCGGCTATAAAAATTGCCGATAAGGTAGGGCACATCATGAATTATGGCGATGGCTGGTACTCGGGAGTCTATGTGGCTGTCATGTACTGCCTGGCTTTCCTTACCGACGATATACCTTTTGTGGTTAAGGAAGCTCTGAAAGTGATACCCGAAGAAAGCAAGTACCACCAAGCCATGACAGATGTGATCAACTGGCATGAGGAATATCCGGACGACTGGACAAAGACGTGGCAAGAAATTGAGAACAGCGACTGGAGCTATGACCTTCACTGCCCCAAGGGTGTGTACAGGCCATTCAACATCGATGCCACGGTCAATATGGCCTATGTCCTGATTGGTCTGCTTTACGGGAACGGGGATTTTACACAATCAATGGATATATCCATGCGATGCGGACAGGATTCAGATTGTAATCCTTCCACAGTGGCCGGGATCCTTGGGACAATGATCGGTTATGATAAGATCCCTGCAGAATGGTTAAGTGCCTACAAAGAAATCGAAGATGTGACCCTGAATTACACAACGGTTTCCCTGAACGACTGTTATGACATCTGTTTTGAATCTTCTCTCGAGAATATCACAAAATATGGAGGGAAGGTTGAAGATGAGGGTATTACCATACAATACCGGGAGCCTGATACCCTTCCCCTGGAAGTGGCATATCCCAATATTTATCCCTGTGAGATCATACCCGTCGATCAATCCATCAGGAAGGTAGAAGATATTGAATTCTACGGAACAGGAATCGTTGTGCTGGGAGGTTCTTCCAGACAGATGTTGCGAGAGGAGGATAATAATGACTACGTTGCCAGAGTTGAGGTAACCATTGACGGAGAGAAAGTCGCTATCAGGGAATTGCCGTTTAATTTTCATTCCAGGGCACTGGAGGTGTTTTTTGATCTGGATCTTCCCAAAGGCGATCATGTTCTTGAACTGGAGTGGCTGAATCCTCGGGAAGACGTCGAACTTCCCATATCAAACTGTATTGTATACTCCGATCAACTTGTAAAAATTGAGCAACCCTAACCTGTATATGAAATTGATCTTCTTCATCGCGCTGGTTGCAATTTCAGAGGGGTGCGTGAACAGGAATGACCGGGATTGTATCCATAACCTGGCGGATAATCCACTCTACTTGTATATGTAGGAATTAAGAAGAATCATGGAGACAGAACTGAAAAAAGAGTCTGATCCCAGGATGTATGTCGCTGGGTAGATTTTTCACCAGTACAGGTTCTCCAATGAAAAATATAGTAATCTTTATGAACGCCAACCAGGCCGTTACAGCTTCGATGGATCTGGATAATTTTGCATCCCCTGCACCCGGCCTGATGACTCCCTATACTGCATTTTTCATTTTTGCTCTTGGTGTATTCGTCAGTAATTTTTTGTTCAATACCATTTTGATGAAAAAGCCGATCAGAGGAACCCCCACCAATTATAAAGCCTATTTCAAAGGAAAGTTCTCCATCCATCTGGTGGGTATTCTGGGCGGAATCATCTGGGGTGTCGGGAATTCACTCAATTTGATCGCAGCCGGGAGGGTCGGAGCTGCCATTTCTTACGGAATGGGGCAGGGGGAAACGCTCGTTGCGGCACTGTGGGGCGTGTTCATATGGAACGACCTGTAAACCTTCAATCAGGAAAAACAAAGACCATTGCCCTGATCATTCCATCACTGATCAATCCATTTTTTTCTCGTATTGCCGGAATTATCAATACCGAGTTGCAGAATCTGGGATGTATGACGGCACTTAAGGAGAATAATGTAAAATTACCGGAAGACATATCCCTGGTCACATTCGACGACCATCCTTATCTGGATTATCTTTCAACTCCGCTCACCTGCGTGGCCCAACCTACCGAAGATATCTGCAAGATCGCCATCAAATTGCTTTTTAGCCTGATTAACCAACAGGCAATAAAAGCCAATCAGATATTTTTGCAACCAACTTTAAGGTACAGGGATTCTGTAAAGCAATTGTAATTACAGGAAATTATCTCTTGGAGTGTTCCTCTTTGCAGTCAACGAAACAAAATATTTTCTCGCCGTTCTCCCTGATGCTGACATGGATACCAGGAACTGGTATTTGTCTAGGAACAGTTATTGCACAGACCATCGTTGAAACTTATGATCGCAGAATGAGAAAGAATATTGTACTCTTGGAGTACACATTGGATAAAACGCTTGCTTTGCAGGGGACCTATTTTCCTGGCTTTTTTTGAATCGATTTTTTAATTACCTGTATTTCTACGTTTTGGTTTTATCTATTTATTTAGATCGGGTGCCTAGCCGTATATTTGAGGATGTTTATCCGTAAAACGAGGAACCGAATTAGCAGCATCAGAATCCACATATTTTTCTTGGTTTATTGGTGTAAGTGAATAGCTCTTCAATAACAATCAGTCCGCAAAAATACTTTACTTATCAATGCATTTCGGATTTTAGCAAACCGCTATATATCCGCTTCAACGAAGAAAGCCATAAACTTCTCTTTCCTGTTGTAGAAATGGTTGCTCCAGCTGCGACCGTTGTAATAGTTCAGTCCTATGCGTAGCCGCTTCTTGTTCCACTGCTGCGGAAAAATGTATCCAACCATCGCCGAGATGTTCGGTGAATAGGCGTTCGTCTGGTAAGCGCTGACATTTAAGGCTGTAAACACACCGCCCATGTATTGGTTGGGTAGCTGATACTCCACCTCCATGCCACCCTGAAGGCTCAGATATGCATCGCGGTGTGGTTTGTTCTGGCGCCCCCCCATGAAATCCTTCCCGGGTACGTAAAATCCAAAATCGCCGTATACCTGTAAAATGTTCAGACGCTCATTCCCCAGGAAGTACAATGGTTTTGCAGCTGCAGAGAGAATAAACTGATCCCGCACCGGCAGTTGCAAAATCTGAAAGTCAAAATCGGTGGGTGAGGTAATCCCCCTGGGGAACTCGTCGCCTATATGCGTGCAAATATGGTGTTTCGAAAAACGCAACGCCAGCCACTCTGTGGGTCGGGCCGCAATTGCAAAATAGTAGATCCCGTCGAGTCCGATGATATCATGGTTCCCGGCGCGCATAATGGTGGGAATGGTAACGCCCAGATCGACCTCCACACCCAGTTTCGGATTGCTTTGTGGTGTGAATTTAAAGAGGCTGAACCGTACACCCGGATTGATAATCAGTTTTCCAAGGTAGGTGCCATCCTGGTTGACCATGTCGGAGTGCTCGAAATCACTGTACTTCATGGTCTGACTCGAGACGCCAAATCTGATTCCCAGCGGATCGGCCAGGTAGGTCGGGTAGAAGTTCTCCTGCGCAACGATCTGCAGGTCCCAACTCTTCAATGGAATAGTAAACTTTTCGTTCTCAACCTGTCCGTGGAGTGCTGTTGCACAAATGATCAGCAATGCAATAATTGTGTTTTTTATTTTCATCCTTTTATTTTTCTGCGGTCCATACATCGTTTTCCTGGCCCATATTGCTGGTGAAGCCACCCAGGAACCATATTTTATCATTGAATACCACCGTTGCATAACTGTGTCTTCCCTTGATATCAGACCCCCTTGAATCGATGCTCCAGAGGTTCCCATCATCGACACGCCATATCGGATAGTGGTAATATTCAGCAAAATGGTAGTGCATGGCAGAGGTTGTGCTCCCCGGAAGCACCCACAGCGCATTGTCATAAAAGACCATCTCATGTTCTGAACGCAGTGTGTAATTTACAGGAACAATGCTGTCATAATGCGACGTCCAGGTAACCCCATCTGTTGAGCTCCACAGGTAATACCAGTCCTCAATAGGCTGAGAGGCATATTCCTCTGCCTCGAAAATAATCCCATGCCTGCCCCCCTGAATATATATCGTACCGGTTCCAGGATCCACTGCCGCTGCATGACTTGCCCTTCTGCCAAAGTTGTTGTTCTCCAGCTTTTCCCAGTCAATACCATCAGGGGATCGCCAGACATCATTGAAGTAGACATTTGCATAGGTACCGCTGTGGCCCTCCAGCTGTGTCCTGCCGCCGATCACGTAGATATAATCCTGTCCGCCGTGATTTGCCACAACCGCAGCATGATCCATCCTCGGGAAAAGGGTGTCTGCACCGATCGTGTCGGGATAGCTTCTCTCAACCAGCTCGGTCCAGTTCTCACCGTCGGTCGACCGCCATACATCGTTGCAGTATTGCCGGTAACCGGTCGACTCGTCCACTGAAAACCCGCCAATCAGGTACATCGCCTCGCCCGAGCCGTCGTTGAAGGCCACCACTTTATGACCCCTTCTTCCAAGCCAGGCGGCTGAGTCCGTTACCAGCTCCCAGGTCTCGCCGTCGGCCGATGACCATACATCTTCGTAATAGGTGTCGCCAATCACAGCTCCCGGATTGTACCCCCCAAGAACCCACAGCTTCCCGTCATATGCAACTGCTGCATGGTCGAGCCTGTTCTTCCAATCGGCCTTCTTATTTACCTCTGTAAAGGTTAGTACACCATCGTAAGGTTTGATACCGTACTCTTCGTACGACTGAAACTCACAACTGTTAAGAAAAAAGGGTGCCAGCAACAAGAGCTGCCAACTGCGTTTTATCGTTTTTCGGTTCATTTTTTTTGAGTAAATAATAATAACACATATTGCATGGATGTCTACCAGTAATATATCCAGTAGATCATTGCTATTTTGTTCTTGATGGGGCAAAAAACAGATATTTATATCAATTTTTGTGCCATAGTTAGTGAAACTGACTGGATTTTTTGTGAACATGCTCTTCTTCCAGCGCAGGGTCGGTAAATTTTTGTCGGATTTTATGTATGGACATCAATGATAGCCGATCCAACAGCAGATGGACGCAAGTCTCTTTTTACGCCCCTCTCACCACAGCACCCAGCTCCTGTTCAAAAGCAGCAGAGATTCTCCCCATCGTTTTATCGATCTGCTTGTCGGCCAGCGTTTTCTCTTCATCTCGCAGGGTGAAACTGAGGGCATACGATTTCTTTCCATGCTCGATCTTTTCGCCCTCATATACATCAAAGAGGTCCACCTGCTTCAGGAGCTTTCTCTCCGTCCTGAAGGCCAGATCCCTCAGCTGTTCAAACCGCACGTCTTTATCAAGCATCAGAGAAAGGTCCCTCCTCACCTCCGGGAACCGGGGCAGTGGTTGAAAAGTAACCTTACTTTTCTTATGCAGCCGCATAACCAGGTCCCAGTTGAACGCTGCGGCATACACATCCTGTCGGATATCAAACGCCTTCAGCAGACTCCCCGCCACCTTACCAAAAGTAATCACCCGTCCTTTGCCGGTATGAAACTCCAGCGCCTGGTCGTATGCGCCGTTTTTCACCTCTTTCACCTTCAGCTTACCTGTATCGATCCCCAGCTTGTCGAGCACCATCATCACCAGCGATTTAAGGTGGTAATAGGAGGCGGGATCGGCCGTGGTGGTCCAGTTCTCCCCTGTATAATTTCCAGTGAGAAAAATACCCAGGCGAAGCTCTTCTGCATAATTCTTCTGCGGATTCTCTGCTTTTTTCTCCGGGTCCCTGAAATAGCAATAACCGAACTCATACAACTTCAGATCAGGCCGCTTCCGGTTGATATTATATATCACAGCCTCAAGTCCGCCGGGCAATAAACTCTGCCTCAGACATGAAAGGTCCTGGCTGAGCGCATTTTGGATCCGCACTACCGTGGGGTCATCATTATCGAAGTAGCTCTCTTTGGTGAGCGAGTTTGACTTGATCTCCATGAATCCGATACTGCTGAGCAAATCTGATATTGTGTTAATCACCTTCTCACGGTCGGGCTTCTCAACATAGGTAAGCGTCGAATTCACATGCTCATCGAACTCCACGTTGTTGTATCCGTGAATCCGCAGTATCTCTTCAACGATATCCGGCTCCTTTTTCACATCCACGCGGTAGGGGGGCACCCTGAGCACCATTCCTTCAGAATCCCTTTTTTCTACGCGGATATCGAGCGAGTCGAGGATGCTTACAATTGTATCCGGATCGATCGTTTTTCCGATCAACCTTGCAATATTGGCAAAGGTTACCTCCACCCTGAAATCCTCGACAGGATCAGGATAGATATCAATAATCTCCGAAGAGATCTTCCCCCCGGCAATCTCCTTCATCAACATCGCAGCCCTTTTAAGTGCGTAAACTGTACCATTGGGATCTGTTCCCCGTTCAAACCTGAACGAAGCATCGGTGTTCAGCTGGTGGTGCTTCGCTGTTTTCCTGATAAAAACCGGATCAAAACAGGCCGATTCAAGAAAAATCTCCGTGGTCTGCTCCGTCACACCCGATCCTGCTCCCCCGAAAACGCCCCCGATACACATTCCACCCTGCTCATCACAGATCATCAGGTCGTTCCCGGTAAGCTTCCGCTCTTTTTCATCG
>CAYSMO010000079.1:0-10229 GCA_964432125.1 uncultured Bacteroidaceae bacterium
GTTCTGCATCGTTGTAAATTTATCTGTAAGTTATAACAACAGTCGCTAAGATAAGACAACCTTACAAAACAAAACCCGGAAACACTAAAACAAAAACCCCGATCCAATATACAGCCCTTTTGTTCCCAGCTGAGGATCCAGCGAAAACCCATAGTTCACCGAGATAATGTTGTCCTTGTTGTAGATCAAATAGACTCCTGCACCTGCCGTCGCATGCGGACCACCCCTCTGATCCCTGAACAGATCCCTCCTGGATTCATCCGGAATACCCTGGTCAGGAAATTCATACATACCCGTAACCATCCCTAGATCAGTAAATAAGATCCCCTCTGTTTGCCAGGCAATATTTAAAAGCCTAAAAGAGAATAGATTTTTCCTGAACTCTATATTGGCCAGCAGGTAGCCGTTGGCAGCGATACGGTTTCTGTTAACCCCCCTCAGTGTAAAGGCACCGCCCGGACCATCCTGGTTTTCCAGGCTGCCATAAAATATTGGCAGCTGGTAGTAAGGAATACGTCCGGCGATTTTTTGCTGACTACTCAATCGATAAGCCAGCTGCCCATTGATCCTGTTTAGTGGAATATAGTGCCGAAAAGTAGTCACCTGTTTGATATAGTAAGAGCTACTCACAACCGGTGGCGAAAAAATAAAATAGCTCTCAAACCAGACACCCCCCTTGCAATGAATCTTTCCCTCGCGCGTATCATAGATGATCCCTGAAGAAAGTGTCAGAATATCCCCACCCTCCTTCTCCTCAGGAAGTATTGCCCCCCAATCAACAAATTTCCTGTATAAGGTCGTATGCGTTGCAGCGTCTCCATCTGCACCTTCCGGTATATCGAACCGCTCATAATCTATATCCCCCATCCGATACCGCTGATAAGTGATCCCGGATAAAAACCGAAATTCCCTGGATATGATCTGCCTTTGAAGATCCGCCCGGATACGAAATAGTTTCCTGTGATGAGCGTAAAAATATTTGTTGATGTAACCGGATTGGTTCTTATCGGTAAACTCCGGATAATAAACCGTAGCCGAACCATTAAAACCGTAAAAATCGAGCGCAATATCCTCAATAAAGGAGGCTTCAAATGTAACGAGGGATCGCGGGATCAACCGTTCAGAATCGTATAGCACCGAATAGTTGGATGTCCCTTTGGTACTATTAAACAATCTGAGCCTGACATGCTGGGTATAATCCGGCAGAATATCCCGGTTGCTGTAATCAAACAAATTGATCACCGCCCCGTAGCGCAGACCAACATCCGAATCATACGCAAGTACTGGTGTTCCTCCCCAGGAAAAATGGGGATCACGCCCCGACTCCTCAACAACCATACTATCTGATGAATGTGAAAAGTCCTGTGCCAACAAGGCAATGCTATTAAAAATCAATGTGGTAGACAGACGAAGCTTGTTCATACGATATGATTGTTACCTACAAAACACTCTTAAACAAGCCAGTTACCCGCTCCTCTGTCAGCAATCCCGAATGTTCAAAAATCTGTTCGCCATTCCGAAACATCCTGAACCAGGGCACACTGCCCAGCTCCAACTCCTTCACCAGCCGCTTGCTGGCATCGGCATTGATCTTCACAACATCAATTCTCCCGGCATAAGCGGTTTTTAAGCTATCTATCATCGGCATCATCTGTCGACAGGGACCGCACCACGGTGCATAGAAATCAATGAAAACAGGTCTTTCAGATTCTATTAATGCGAAATACTCATCCGATTCCATTTTATGCTTTGTATCCGGACGGGCATCCGGCTCAACCACAACAGTGAGATCCAGCAACTCCCATTCCATAATCCCCTTTTCCAGATTGTACACCTGATCGTATCCGTTCTTTATAAGAAATTCGCCTGCCTTCTGACTCCGGTAACCGGTATTGCAATAGAGGTAAACCGGCTTATCCTTTGGAAGAAGCAATAGCTTTTTCTTAAAATCGAATGCATAATAGTTAAGTTGTCCTGCATCTTCAATATGCCCATTGGAGAACTCAGACGGCGTGCGCACATCAATGAGTGTAACCCGGTCACCTTCCAGGATGGAATTCAGTGTTGCTGAATGTAGCTGATTGACCTTCACTTCCTGACCCAACGCCAGTACCACAATCATTTGCAATCCGATGATAAATAAGTATCTGCTCATAACAATCATTTTTCGTCTGAACAGATAGTCGAAAAAAATCCATAACCTGACAACCCAAATAAGATTGAAAGTCAAATTAAATTAGCTAGCTCTGGTTTCCGATATTCAACTAAACTCAACCCCGACAACCAACACATCGTCCACCTGATCGTTGTTGTTTTTCCAGGCATCAAAATCAGCAATGATGCTTTTATGAATCTCCTCAAAAGTATAAGGATCCGTCCTGACCAATAGCTCCTTCAAACCTCGCCGGGTAAATTTCTTGTTCTTCTCTCCCCCAAACTGGTCCTGGTACCCGTCTGAAAAAAGAAAAATCCTGTCGCCCGGTCGAACAATATCCTTCTTCAATGAAAAAGGTTTCATCTCTCCATAATATTTTCCTACAGGCATTCTGTCCGCTTCATGCACGTGCAGTTTCCCGTCGCGACATAAGAACATCGGATTGAATGCTCCTGCAAAGGTCATCTCGTTTTTCCCCATATCAACTGCAACGACAGCTATATCCATACCGTCACTCAGTCCGGAGGATTCATCCTGCCGAACAGACACCTGCCGAACAGACAGCGACTGGACCAACCTGTTGCGAAGTTCATTCAAAATAAGATCCGGTGATGTGATCTCTTCACGCAGTACAATCTCATTCAATAGGGTAATGCCAAGCATGCTCATGAATGCCCCCGGCACACCGTGCCCGGTACAATCGGCTACTGCCAGGATTTGAATATCGCCTATCCAGTTCACCCAGTAAAAATCGCCGCTCACGACATTCCGCGGCCTGTTAAAAACAAAATGTAACGGGAAGATCGCAGACATCAAAGCTTCATCGGGTAGCAACGATTTCTGGATACGCAAGGCATACTGGATGCTGCTGTTGATCTCTTTCGCCTGACTCCTTATCTTTTGTTCCGCCTCAACAATATCGGTTATATCATTCCCATAAACATGCACTGTCTGTAAGGATTCAACACCGATCAGCAGCAATTTATAATGGTGTCCGTTCATTGCCGTCAAAAGATGCTCTACCGCTCCATTATTCACCATCCTTTTGAAATCCATCTCCCTGACCTCCGGCACATATTTTTCAAGCTTGACACCCGAGAGATTGTCTACTCCGAACATCTCTTCAGATGCAGGATTGGCGCCAACAATCACTCCCTTTTCATCAAGTCTGAATAGGGGTTGTGGATTGTGCCGGGCAAACAGGGCCAGGCTTTTCATCCCCTCATTCCCGGAGGAGACAAAGGAAAACAGCTTTATTAGCTTCCAGCGGGTCCACTTTTTGCAGGTTGGACATGCTTCAATTTTCTGCCCGATATTGACCGAAAAATTTGATTTTTTACAACTGTTACATTTTAACAACGCATCAATTTGTGAAATCCGACCCGGTTGTAGGGAACTTCCTGAAAGTACCGACGAATAGGTTGAAACCAGAAAAGGGACCAGAAAGGTAAGGATAGCACGACCTGCATGTAGCTCCGTAAAGTTAAATGCAAGAAATATTTCCGGGTGATTAATAAGATTTAAAATGATACCTACCAGAATGGATACCCGTAGGGCCCTTCGAACACTGTTTTTTTCAGTAGCTAGCTGAAAGTAATATTGAATTGCGGGGCCTTGAATCATCTATTTCATCTCTGAAAGTTTCTCATGTATGACCAGTTTGAGATGTTGCAGATCGATTGCGGAAAGTTCGTCGTGCTTCCGCAGTGAAATACCCTTTTCAAGAAAGACACTCTGCTTCTCGTAGCTTGTGCAGGCGTCGCACATCATCTTGTGCATCTTCAGCTGCAACCGCTCTTTTACGGTCAACCCGAAATGCATCTTCTTCTCAACCAACTCCGTCGCCTTGAGACACGATAAGAATAATTTATGCATAATCTTTTTCATCCTTGCTCCTAATTAGTGGCTGCAACAAAACTCCATTTTCTGCGTTATGCTCGTCTAAATACTCGTCATTTACGATTAGTAAACTCCTCATATTCAGACTTCACAAGCCTTGAAAATGAAGCCTTCTTGCATGCCACTGGTAAAAATACACAGCTTTCTTTCAAGCATTAATTAATAAACCAGTTTTCTTCTACACAACTTCTTAACTGCAGCTTCGCCCTGTGGATGATCTGCCAGAAATTAGTAGGGGTGATATCCAGTTCCTGACAAATCTCTTCGCCATTTTTACTGAGCAGGTATTTCAGCTTCACACAGGTGTTCCATTTCTCCGGGAGTGCATCCATACACTTTTTCAGTACCTCCTGAAATTCAGCATCATCCAGCAAGTGTCCCTCCTCATCCTCATCCCACTTTTTCGGCCTCTTTTCTATTTTCCAGTCACCTCCTTCATCGAAAAAAGTAGAAAAAACCTGGTTCTCTACCTTTACCGGCTGACGAACCTTCTTTCGGTAATAATCAATGATCTTATGGTTGAGAATGGAATACAACCACGTTTTTGGTGCACTGTCGCCTTTAAACCCGTCGATTTTCTCAGCTGCAGCCAGGAATGTATCCTGCACCAGGTCCTGTGCCAGCTCAGCATCCGAAACCTTATGAAGTGCCCATGAGTAGAGATCGTCCGTGTAAGATTCAACCCATTCACTCAGATGTTTTGAACTGGTTTCAGCCATATTTGAATTAATTCAACAGTAAAATAATACTACTCCGAAATATAGGAAATATTTTTGTGATCCATAAATAACTTTTATATTGTCCACCATAAAACACACAATGTTAGATGTTTGTTAACACTATCCGATAGCAGGAATCACGATAAAGAAACCAACCTATATATGATTCAAATACCATTTTTAACCCATGGATAATAAAAAGATACTCATTACGGGTGCTACAGGGAATGTTGGATACCAGGTAATCCGCTTTCTGATGGAAAAGCAGTCAAAAAACCAGGTAATTGCTGGAGTCAGAAACATGGAAAAGGCTAAAAAAATATTCAAAAACTATCCGAACCTTCAGTATGTTGAATTTGACTTTGAGGATGCCTCAACATTTGACCAATCGCTTTCCGGGATTGATACGATATTTCTTCTCAGACCGCCGCACATATCAGACATCGGAAAGTACTTTGCACCACTGATTGATAAAATCAGCGACAACAACATTCGCGAAATTGTTTTTCTATCGGTGCAGGGAGCAGAAAAAAGCAAGGTGATCCCTCATCATAAAATCGAAAACCTCATACTCGCTTCTAAAATAGATTATATTTTCCTCCGTCCATCCTATTTTATGCAGAACCTCACAACTACATTACTGAAGGAGATACAAGAAAAAAGGAGCATTACCCTTCCTTCCCGCAATGCAAAATTTAACTGGATCGATATCGATAATATTGGTGAAGCGGGTGCGGT
This sequence comes from uncultured Bacteroidaceae bacterium, assembly GCA_964432125.1. Classification (GTDB taxonomy): domain Bacteria; phylum Bacteroidota; class Bacteroidia; order Bacteroidales; genus M55B112. Next base: position 5,512 of record CAYSMO010000079.1, read on the forward strand.
AATCATTGAGAAGTTTTCTGAATATAAAAACCAGGCCTATGAGCTGACCGGATACGAAAACGAAAACTTCAACACCGTTACAGAATTAATAAACAGTGTTGTAAGCAAGCCAATACAATATAAACATGCAAATCCATTTCACTTCTATACAATAAAAAGGAGAGAGGGAATACCAAAAGGAATGGTTGTGGTTATGACCATACTCCATCTGCTGCCCCGTTTTCAGGGCGAACCTCACATCTCCGATTCTTATGAAAAAATAACAGGCAAAAAACCAACCAGACTGATAGATTTTATTAAAAGGGAGAAGCACATATATGAAAGAGCACAATAAAATGTATCATGTCCTCTCTTGTTTGATACGTCAACGGCAGAATCCAAGTAAATTTATTATTTTTGAATAAAGTTGTAAATATGATAAGTCAAAATAAGATTGATGATATTGTAAATAAGATTGCCCAAAATTACAATCCGGAAAAAATTTTGCTTTTTGGATCATATGCAAACGGACAACCCAATGATGAAAGTGACCTGGACTTTATTATTATAAAAGATACTGATAAGCCAAGGCATAAACGAGGAAGGGAAGTTAGAAAATTCTTAATTGGATCTATGGTGCCTATTGATATAAAAATTTATACCCCTGATGAATTTGAATCTGAACAAAAATCAGGATATTCGTTTCTAAGTTCAATAATTAAAGGGACAAAACTTTTATATGAACGAAAAGATTGAAGTGTTAAAAAAATGGGTTGAGAAAGGGGATCATGACTTAGGAACAGCTATGATTACTTACCGTTATATCCCAAAATACAAGGATACAATTGCATTTCATTGTCAACAAGCTGTAGAAAAGTATTTGAAATCATACATATTATATCTTGACCTTCCCATAAAAAGGACCCACGATTTGATTTATTTACTGGAACAGATAAATAATATTGATATAGTTGAACAAAACTGGTTTGATAAAGCATTAGAACTTCAGGACTTTGCGGTTGAAATTAGATATCCGGAGATAGTGCTTGAATTATCAGATGCTGATATTGAAATTGCTATCGGTATTTCACAAGATTTTAGAAAACTTATTCTGACGAAATTAAAAATTGATCTGAGCTTTGATTTTCAAGATTGAAACCTTCGTATTTGTGTTTATCATAGAATTTCACGGCAAAACAAAACACGTAGTTCTCAAAGCAAAGGAATCCATTAATGCAAGGCTTAAGAATAACATCCACCAAAATAAGGATTGAAACTCTATACTAGTTTTATAGTAAACGTTTTTGTTTACTTTCAATATATTTTTACCTATCTTTGGTAAAAACATCTGTTATGCTACCAGAATTAGATAAAATAAGAGGCATACATCCAAGTTATATTCTAAATAGAGAATTAAAAAGCAGGGGAATTAGAAGTAGTGAATTGGCTTCCACTATTAATGAGCACAAACAGACGATCAGTGCCATCCTAAATAAAAAGAGAAAGATAACTCCTTCACTTTCAATTAAGCTCTCAAAGAAGTTTAATGTTGCGCAAGATTACTTCATGCTGTTGCAAGCAAGTTATGACGTAAATACGTTAGCTGCTATAAGTTCGACATGCCACAAGCCCAACCTTGATAAATTTAGACGGGTTCTTTTTTGGGATACAAACATAGATCAAATTGATTGGAATAAACAACGACGAGCTGTAATAAAACGTGTTTTGGAAAGAGGAAACAGTCAGGAGATTATTGAACTAATTAAGTTTTACGGTGAAAAAGAAATAGCTAATGAAGTAAAAATAATTGGCAACAGTATATTACCTTCTTTCAGGAAAAACATCAGTGACTATAATTTATAAATTAGTATGCAACTATACTTAAACACTGTTTCAAACCTGTTGTGGAAATCATTAGCGGCCTTAATCCCTTTCCCTATCGTGACCGCTAATTTTTCATTCTATTCTTTCAACAAAGCAGTCCACTTCCCTGTATAGGTTAGATCCAGCCGGTGCATGGCCCTGGTACAGGCTACATACAGCATCTGCCGGTCGGTTTCGGACCTGTAATTTTTGTTGTTGACCGATGGAACGATCACCTGGTCAAACTCCAGCCCTTTGGCCATGTGCGCTGTCGAAATAATAATGCCGTTCACATATGAAGTGCTCTGAGAATTCAGCACATACATCTGACTGTGCTGGTCCCGGATCTCTTCATACAGCTTCTCTGCCTGGTCCTGCGTTTTGCAGATAATCCCCAGTGAATTATAGGACGACTGTACAAATTGACTGATAAGATTCCCGATCTCCTTCAACTCCTCTTCATCACTCCTGCATTGGATTATTGCAGGTGGCTGACCATGCCTGTCGACCACCTCCATATCCTCATTGACCCTGATCTTCTGTGCCAGTTCCACTATTTCAAAGGTGGAGCGGTAACTCTTCACCATTTTTACAGTATCGGCATTGGGAAAAACCCTGCCAATGGCATCTGTATCTGAGAAACCATAGGGGTTTACCGACTGATTCACATCACCCAGGATGGTCTTATTGGCAGGAAACAATTTAGCCAATATGCTGTATTGAAGCGGTGTATAATCCTGCATCTCGTCAATAACCAGGTGCTTCACCTCGTGGTACCCCTGCACTCCATCTAAACTGATCTTCAGGTATACCAGTGGAAACACATCGGCGTACTCATACCTCGACCCCTTCTGCATCTTCAACAATTCGGGCCTGTCGAGCCAGACATAAAACTCCTTATACAGCGTTCGAATATTCAGTGTTTTGAACATCTTCACAAGATCTTTCCGTACCTGGTTTCTCTCTGCCGTCGTTACCTCATACCGGTTATAGAAATTTAGATCATTCACAATATCATTTACCATGCTGTCAATCCGTTTAAACAGAGGCAGCCGGTGGTAGGTTTTGTATTTTTCTCCAAGATAATCGGCTGGAACCGGATATCGTTTTACCATAAGCAGTTCTGGTTTGAAAAGCTCATTTTCTATGTGTACCAGGAACTCGTTCAGCTTCGATATAAACTCAAATCCCGATTTGAACCGAATCCGCTCCCGGAAATTTTCATCGCTTCGCTCCAGAAGGTGTGATACCTGTTCGAAAAATGTCTGAAACCGGATCTTTCCGCCCAACAGCTCATCTGCAAGCTCCTCCATGCTTGTCTCCCTGATCTTCTCCTCTCCCAGTTCTGGCAATACATTGGAGATATAGTCTGCAAACACCTTGTTCGGGGAGATAATCAGAATATCTTCGGACCGGATTGTCTCCTTGAAACGATACAACAGAAAAGCAATACGGTGCAGTGCAATGGATGTTTTTCCCGATCCTGCCACCCCCTGGATGATCAGTATCCTGGATTCCTCGTTACGAATAATGGCATTCTGATCGCGCTGAATGGTGGCGACGATGTTTTTCATCTTATCGCTCGAAGTCTGACTCAGCTCCTTTTGCAGTATGTCATCGTGGATGTTAAGTGAACTCTCGAGCATGAACTCCATCGTTCCGCTTCTGATCCGGTACTGTCTTTTCAGAGAGATCTCCCCCTCTACCTTTCCTGCGGGAGACTCAAAATATACTTTCCCTAGTTCAAAATCATAATACATGCTGGCCACCGGTGCACGCCAGTCGTAAATCAGGTTCTCCTTCTCCCGCTGGTCGTAAAATGAAAAGGTTCCGATATAGAGCGGCTCCGGCGTACCATTGCCCTCCTCCGCAAAATCGATCCTACCAAAATAGGGATTCGCCAGCAGCTTGGCCAGGCGCCTCTTCCGCTCTGCAGCATTCTCCCCTGTCAGGGCAATCTGGGTAATAGACTGTCGTACCGCCACCTTCTCCACATGGTCCATCCCGGCCCGGTTTTCCCAGAGATAATCCTTGCTCTCCTGTATCTCCTTCGACTGGGCGCCAACAGCAGCATCGGCATCGTTGATCGCCTGGAGCAACCGCGTTTTAATTATTTCAAGATACCGCTTCTCTTCCTGTTCGGTTTTGTTAATTGTAATAATAGCCATAAAGTATAATTGAATCATGCTTGCAGCCACAGCAGAGGTAGCAAATTTTGAGATCAATAGCATTTCAGATAGATGCAAAACCCCATACCTATTCAGCCCTCCTGTTTCAAAGCGGCAAAGATAAAAAATTCCTCCTGTAAAAAGGGATAAACTGTGACTTTACGATGGGGTCGATCCGGCCCGCATCGCTTCCCGGACCATCTGAATCAGTTCCTCTCCGTCTATGGGCTTCGAAATGAAATTGTCGCATCCCGCTTGAATGCTTTTGGAGCCATCTTCTTTCAGGGTATAGGCCGACTGGGCAATAATGTAAACCGTCTGATTAAACTCGCGGATCTTCCTCACAGCTTCATAACCGCTCATCCCCGGCATTCTTATATCCATCAGAATAACGTCAATATCTCTGTGGTTCCTGCATATTTCAACCGCTTCGGCACCCATCCTTGAAAAAAGTATTTCACCATCTAAGGGTTCGAGCAGGATTTTCATGAGCTGACTGCTGATATCATCATCTTCAACGATAAGAATTTTGGGGTGCTTGTTTTTTGTCATCTCTTGTTCCGGAAATTATATGTTACTGACTGCTTTTGGATAAAGTATTTTTGGCCCTGGTTGTCGGTTCAACAGGAATGGAAAAATAGAATGTTGATCCTTCGCCCTCCTCCGATTGAAGCCACATTTTTCCTCCCAGCAATTCGGTATATGATT
>CAYSMO010000080.1:0-10182 GCA_964432125.1 uncultured Bacteroidaceae bacterium
GGCTCAATGGTTCCTGTTCCAGCCAAAAACCCAAAAGCCTCCTTCAGGTTTCTCACACCGATCACATCGAGCCCCTCCACCACCGCCGCCTCCTTCGCATTGTCACTTGGTATGATAATCCCCTTGAACCCCTCCTTTTTGGCCCGCAGCGCCATCGGCAACACCCCCCGCACATTCTGCACCGATCCGTCGAGCGACAGTTCACCCATGATCATATAATCGGAAAAACCATCCTCCCGCAACTGTTTCGATGCCGAGAGGATCGCCAGGGCCAGCGGAAGATCGTAGGCGGCACCCTCCTTGCGGATATCGGCCGGAGCCATATTCACCACCACCCGGGTACGAGGCCAGTCGAGACCGTTGTTCACAATGGCCGATTCAATTCTCTTCTGACTCTCCCTCACGGCACTGTCGGCCAGTCCGACCATAAAAAAACGTATCCCGTGGGTGATGTTCACCTCAATGGTAATCGTGGTCGCACTGATCCCGTGCACCGCACTGCCATAAGCTTTGATAAGCATATATTGTTTCTGTTGATTGAAAATTAACCAAGATGGTATCCAGAACCATGTTCCTATAATTTCGGGTCCATGTTCCTGTGATTTCGGAAACTAAATCCCGCTGAAAACAGCAAAATATAGAATCATCCTTCCCGAACCATTTTATCCTGTTAATGTGATGAGAAAGGAAATCTCGGTCAAAATTCATGAAAAATGCATCCCCGTGTATCAGGCAGGACCGATACGGTTAGCGGGAAGCGTTCAATTAAAAGAAAAACAGAAAAGCTTTCGACTTAAACAAAACAATAAGTGAATATAAATCGTTAAATTTGTATAGCTAATGAAAATCGACATGAACCTACAATCGAAGAAATTAGAGTTGGTCCAGCTTATAATAAATACAGAGAAGCCTTCGATCCTGTCCAAGGTGGAAGCAATACTGAAAAAGGAGAAAGCTTCTGATTGGTGGGATGAGATAAGTCAGGAGGAAAAAAAGGCCATTGAAAAAGGGCTGGCAGAAGCCGATAAAGGAGAACTAATCCCTCATGAGGAGGTAATGAAAGAAGTTAGGGCCAAGTATCACCTGGACCAATGATAATCAATTGGACCCCGACCTCAAGAAAGACCTATTTCGAAGTCCTTGATCATCTTGCCAGGAACTGGACCATAAAAGAGGTCGAAAACTTTATAAGTGAAGTTGAACACTTACTAGAACAGATCAAATCCAATCCTGAAATGTTCCAGGCATCCAGGAAAAAGAAGAATGTCAGAAGAGGGCTTATTACCAAGCATAATACACGATATTATCGCATCAAGCCCAGAAAAAGGGAACTGGAATTAATCATCTTTTGGGACAACAGGAAAGATCCCGGGAAATCTGTTTACTAGTAAAACCCCTCATTTAACTAAACTATTACCTGAGAAATCGTATGGTGGGGCGCCCTGAAGAGCTCTTAACAATTACTACTTCTTGTAAATCTTAACAGTCTCTTCAACACGCAAGGTCCAGTCACCTTTTGTCTGCTCCCATTCCCTGGCTTCAACACGCAGGGGAGTACCATGAATCTCTCGGACGGAGTTAGACAGATCGCACTTTACCTCTTCAATGGCCATTTCTGCTGAATGCGATGTGGCAACGGGCTGCTCTGTCGCTAATGACTTAAGACCACCGGGTTGGTCCAACCCTTTTCTGGCCTTTACATACAGGTAAAGCTCAAAATAAGTATCTGCCCCATCAAGTCCGTCATGCAGGAGTCCTCCTGGTGTTCCGGGATTCTGAAACAAGTCATAAAACCCTGTATATTCATATACATATTCAGGATCTTCAGATTCGTAGTAATAGTCATATCTTCCCGGATAGCAGTCGTAATTGCGTCCTGGGTCTATATCCCCAGCAACCGGTACATCAGGATTGTTGTCCTCATAATAGGTAACACCATAATCTTCGCTATAGTATTCCCAATCAAGCGAAAAATAACAATGTCCAGGATCACCATCAACCCCACAGGATGCAACCATCAAACTTATTACGAATACTGCAATATACGCTTTGTAAATCCTCATTTTTTAGCCTGAATATAATTACAACTATAGTCCGGATCAGCTTTCCGAACCATGTTGCAACCAATAATTATTACTATTATTATACTGCATGCAAGTTTTGGGCCAATTTTAACCCAGCACCTCCTTTTCGATCAGTTCGATCATAATATGGATTACCTTAACATGTATCTCCTGCACCCGGTCACTGTATTTTGGTCCGTCAACACGAATCTCCACATCAGCGATTTTACCAAGCAGGCCGCCTGATTTCCCGGTTAGCGCCACTACCTTCATCCCTTTTTCAAGGGCTGCTTCAGCTGCCTTTACAACGTTTGCTGAATTTCCACTGGTACTGATCGCCAGCAGAACATCTCCCGTTGAGCCTATTCCTTCAAGGAAGCGTGAGAAAATGTGGTCAAATCCATAGTCATTACCCACACAAGTAATATGCGATGGGTCGGATATGCTGATGGCGGGGAGTGAAGGGCGTTCATGCTTATACCTGCCTGTAAGCTCCTGGGCAAAGTGCATGGCATCGCACATGGAACCCCCATTTCCACAGGATATAATCTTTCCTCCATTATTCAGAGTGTGTGTCATCATATTAACTGCCTCTTCGAGAGCTTCAATAGCTGTAGCAGTATGTATGAATTTTTCAAGGGTGTCGGCTGCTTCCCTAAGGTCTTTAATAATGGTTTCCCGCATTACAATAAATTTTCATCAAAAGTAAACAATCCTGAAGATTCTTACCATAAAAAATATTTGGTACCTTTGTGCAGTAAAACAACAAAAATGGGAATACCACGATTTTTCAAGGTAAATGAGCCCAATCGTTTCAATTACAAACCATTGTATTGGGATCCAGAAAAAGAAGCACGTGAGGAAAGGGTCAGGAGGATCAAGGCGGAACTAGGTCAGGAGATTTCACTCAGCCGGAATTCGTCGACCATAACCCGGGGAGCCTTCCGGCAATACAGCCGCGTAAAGAGCCGCAAGGCTGGCCGCGGATCTAATCTTCGCCTCTTGGCGATTGCTGCTGCATTAATGTTACTCGCCTATCTATTGTTTTACAGGTAAATGTCAGACATCATCCAACTACTGCCCGATTCCGTAGCGAACCAGATTGCTGCCGGAGAAGTTATTCAAAGACCTGCCTCTGTTGTAAAGGAACTCATTGAAAATTCGATTGATGCCGGTGCCGCTTCTGTTACCGTAAGGGTAAAAGACGCCGGAAAAACCTATATACAGGTGCTCGACAACGGAAGAGGAATGTCGGAAAACGATGCCCGCTTATGCTTTGAGCGGCATGCCACATCGAAGATCTCCGATGCCAAAGATCTGTTTGCCATTCGCACAATGGGATTTCGTGGCGAAGCACTTGCCTCCATTGCGGCCATAGCAGAAGTATCCTTAAAGACAAAAACCGGTACAGACGATCTGGGCACCTATATACGCGTAAGTGGTTCCAGAATTGAGTCGCAGGAAAAGGATAGCATTCCTGTCGGCACAAATATCTCTGTTAAAAACCTCTTTTTCAATGTCCCAGCCAGAAGAAAATTTCTAAAAACCGATCAGACCGAGTTACGCCATATCATTACAGAGTTCAATCATACAGCACTGGCTTATCCGGATGTTGAATTTCAGCTGATCCACAATAATACAGAGGTTTTCAATCTCCCTGCAGGCAACTTGAAATCACGGATAGCAGGTATCTTTGGAAAACAGATACAGCAGAACCTGATCACCATTGAGACCAATACCAGTATTGTCAAAATATCCGGATTTATCGGTAAGCCGGAACTTGCAAAAAAAACCTTCGGAGAACAGTTCCTTTTTGTCAATCAACGCTTCATGAGACACCCCTATTTTCATAAAGCCATCATGAAAGCATACGAAGATATTCTGCCACCGGATCATTTCCCGAGCTACTTCATCTATTTTGATATCGATCCATCGAGCATTGATATCAATATTCATCCTACCAAAACTGAAATTAAGTTCGAAGACGAAAGGTCCATCTGGCAAATTCTACTTGCCACTACCAGAGAAGCAATCGGCAAGCATAATCTTTCACCAACTCTCGATTTCAGCAAGGAGGGAATCATCGATATTCCCGTCTTGAAAAGGGACCAGGAGATTTTTATTCCAAAGGAATACGTTGACAGGAGTTATAATCCTTTTGAGAAGAGCGACCGTAGTTCAGTCGGGCCTGACTTAGAGCGAAGGTCGGCGCATCAGGACTGGCAGAAGCTCTACGATACAAAAAATAATCAGGATCTCTCTCCGGAATTTGGTTTTACCGGCTCGGAAAACGAACAGCCCCGACAAGAGATTCGCTACCTTCAACTTAAAGGCAAATATATACTTACACCCGTCAAATCGGGCCTCATGGTTATCGATCAGCGACGGGCGCACGAACGAATCCTGTATGAACATAACATTGCAACATTGCAAAAAGACTCCGTAAATGCACAAAATACCCTCTTCCCGGAGACCGTGGAGCTCAACAGCAACGATTATAGGTTGTGCCTGGAATTAATTGACGAGATAGGCAAACTGGGATTTGAGATCCGTGATTTTGGACAAAATTGCGTAATCATTCATTCTGTCCCTGCCAATACGGCCATTCATGACATCAAGTCAGTCATTGAAACATTGTTGGAACAGTACAAAAATCTCCAGTCAGAACTAAAACTAGAACAGCATGAAAAAATAGCCCGATCGACAGCAGTCGCTGCCGCTATTCCTTACGGCAAACAGCTTGAGATACAGGAGATGCAGGAGTTGGTAGACAAATTATTTGCATGCTCCAATCCAAATACCACCCCGGGAGGTAAAACCATACTAAATATTATTAAACTGGATGATTTTGAGAAACATCTTGCATGATTTTTGTTTTATAGAAAAGCATTATTTTAATTTAGCGGTATGAATGTATTAAATTTTGGAAGGGGAGGCGGAACGCCACCAGTGGTTAAAAACCTGATAATCATTAACATAATAATGTTCATAGCATTATTCTTGTTCAACCAATTGTTCCGAATCGACCTGAACCGTATTCTTGGGCTTTACTTTATTCAGTCGCCCATGTTTCGTCCCTGGCAAATTGTTACGCATATGTTTATGCATGGAAGTCTCATGCACATATTCTTCAATATGTGGGCCCTATGGATCTTTGGTAAAACACTGGAAACCGTCTGGGGCGGCAAACGGTTCTTAACCTATTTCCTTGTCACCGGCATCGGTGCTGCATTTTTTCATCAACTGGTCATGTATATTGATCTGGCGCCCCAGATTGCTGAATTCAAGGCTGCATACAATGTAGACGTTATCACAATGGAACGTTTGAACAGCTCATTTGCCTCAGGCAGCCAGTTTCATGGACTGATCAAAAGTCTCCTGATACCAACCGTTGGGGCTTCGGGTGCAGTATTCGGTATTTTATTGGCTTTTGGAATGCTATTCCCAAATACCCAATTGTTCATCATTCCTTTTCCTTTTCCCATTAAGGCAAAATGGCTGGTAATTGGTTATGGAGCATTGGAACTATACCTTGGCGTTACGCAACCAGGAAGCAGCATCGCCCACTTTGCCCACCTGGGAGGGATGATATTCGGCTTTATTCTGATCAAATACTGGAACAAGACCAGCAAAAGGTTTTACTAATAATAGTTGTTTCGGATGACTATTTTTGAAGAGATAAAAACATCTTACCAACAGGGTTCTGTGCTCCATAAGCTCATATATATCAATGTGGGCGTTTTTCTTGCATTGCATATTGGTGTAATTCTCATGGTGCTGACCAATCAAATCAACAGGGACCAGAGCATCTCTGAAATTTTGGAATTCCTCGCTGTGCCCTCCGATCTTCTCTCCCTAAGCCGCAGGCCCTGGACCGTTTTTACCTATATGTTTACCCATGGATACCTGTGGCACATCGTATTCAACCTGTTGGTTCTTTATTGGTTCGGACGTTTTTTTATTGAAGAATTCGGGGTGAAGAAGATTCTGGGAGTGTATATTCTTGGAGGACTCGCAGGAGCTCTACTATTTGTCGGTTTCTATAATATTTTCCCTTTTTTTGAGGAGGTAAGAGAGCAATCCATTGCAACCGGAGCCTCTGCCTCAGTGATGGCGATCGTTATAGCGGTTGCCACCATGGTCCCGAACCGACAAATGCACCTGATCCTGATTGGGCCGGTCAGGATCATCTATGTGGCACTGATACTCTTTATAACCTCGACAGTTCTCGACTTCACTGACAATACAGGAGGAAAGATTGCTCATATTGGGGGTGCTGTAATAGGCTTTATTTTTGCGAATTATTTTAGGAAAGGACATGATATGACACGGGGATTTGATAAATTCATGGATAGTTTTTTAGGGCTTTTTAAACGCCGTAAAAACATGAAAGTTACCTATAAACGTCCGGCAGATGACTACCAGTACAATAAACAAAAGGCAGAAGAACAGGAAGAGATTGATACAATTCTTGACAAAATCTCGCAAGGAGGGTATGATTCGCTGACCAAGAAAGAGAAAGAGAAGTTGTTCAATATGAAAAAATAGCAAACTGAATTTCTTAATAAATCGTATATTTGGTTAAAAGAGATTCATTTTGAGAAAATTTACAGAAAAAATCATCCTGGTAGTTAACATAGTGGCAGCTTTGTTGCTGTTACTCTCCTACAGTGCTCCTCTGGTCAATCCCTCTAAAATCCTGTTCCCTGCATTTCTCGGACTCGCCTATCCATATATTCTCCTAACCAACCTGGTTTTTTTACTCTATTGGATTATTCGCTTCAAAAAGGCATTGCTTATCTCACTGGTAGCTATATTACTTGGCTGGGGACATTTGATGAATTTTCTTCCATTGAACTTAACGGCAGCCAACGACTCCAATAATTACAGCGAAGATGATTTGATCAGCATTATGTCATATAATGTGAGAGCCTTTGATCAATACAATTGGAGTGAGAACGAGAATGCTATCGAAGGGATCTTTCAGATCATCTCGGAAAGATCTCCAGATATTCTTTGCGTTCAGGAATTCTATAGCGTCAATAAACCCGGAGCAAGTGAAAGAGATATAAGAAAGAACCTTAAATCTTATCCCCATCACAGCATATATTATGCCATAAAGAGCAATCCTGATGCAGGTTTCGGCATAGCGACATTCAGCAAATATCCAATCATTAAAACCAGTCGCATTCCATTCGATAACTCAATGAATCAGGCAGTGTATACCGATATTAAAGTGTTGGAAGATACCTTCAGGGTTTTTAATATTCATCTTCAATCAATAAGATTCGGACAGCGTAATTATAGTTTTATGGATTCATTATTGCTGAAATTCCCGAACAGGCAGATGGAAGAGGTTAAGGATATCGGGAATCGACTCAGGGATGCTTTTGTGCAAAGGGCAGAGCAGGCAAATATGATTCATAATTACATTACCGATTCGCCCTATCCTGTTATTGTTGCTGGAGATTTTAATGATACCCCTACATCCTATGCCTACCGGATGATAAAAAAAGGTTTGCTGGATGCCTTTCGCCAGGCTGGAAGGGGTTTCGGAAACACGTACGCCGGCGAATTGCCCTCCTACAGGATTGATTTCATTCTTTACAGCAAGGAACTTGAAGCGCGGGCCTTCGAACGGATCAAGTCAAAACACTCCGACCATTTTCCAATTATCACCGCATTTAACAAGAAAAACATAATTGTTGATAAAATGGATTAAGCATATTGTTCATAAACTTATAACTTTGAATAAAAATATGTTATACATTTGGGTTAGAAATTATAAATCTTATACCATGAAAAAGTTTGCAACCCTGCTACTCGTAATATTTACCTTTACCTCGTGTTCCCTTTTTGAAAAGCCCTCCATGACCCAGGAACAGATTGATGCTTTAGTTAGCCAGAAAGCGGCCGTTGAAGAAGAGTTAGCAAATGTAAAACAGGAGCTGGACCTCCTCAGGCTGAAGGCAGAAGAGTGCGCACAGGTGCTTGAACAACAAACGCAGGAAACAAAACTTACCGGAAAGTACTTTGTAATTGCCGGAAGTTTTAAAAATAGTAAGTATGCCGATGACTATTCAGCCAAGGTCAAAAAAATGGGCGGAGCAGGTAATATTATCCAGGGTCCCTATAACTTCAACCTGGTGGTATACAGTGCCCATCCTACACTCGCAGAAGCAGCAAAAAGCATGTATGTAGCAAGAACCAATATTTCCGAAGACGCCTGGGTCTTCATGGAAAAATAGACTTTATAGACAAACACTACGGAATCTCGCTTCCGGTCATAATAAACAACGGCTGAAATTCAAAACTCTTGAAATGCGGCCGGAGTCGCTCGGTGTTATAGTGCTTTTTCACATCTACAAATTTTGAGCTTGAGGTAACCACTTCCAACGGGGCATTATCGTAGCGTCCGTTTCGCAAAACCACCAACCGACCATGAATTCCACTAAGAATAAGATCGAACGCCAGGTTGCCATATGCCATCGGAACAATGGAATCAATCGCATCAGGATCGCCTCCCCTCACCAGGTAACCCAATGACTGGTTGATCACATTGATTTCCTTTCCATTGTTAAACTTGGGCGAAAGGATTTTAATCTCCTCTGAAACCAAAGAACCGATTCCCCCCAATTTAGCATGACCAAAAGCATCTTTCACCTCACTCTTCAGTACCATCTTATCCATTCCCTTGAATGTGGCTCCTTCTGAAACCAGCACAACAGAATACCTGCTTGGATTTTTGAAGCGATCCTCAACAAGGAGCTCCGTAAGGTGTTCGATATCAAATTTTTGTTCAGGTATAACACACCTGTTGGCAGCTCCCGCCATGGTAGGAAGCATCGCAGTAAATCCGGAATACCTTCCAAACACTTCCATAACCAGTATCCTTTCATGCGATCCGGCTGAGGTGCGGAGTGTATTCGTCATCTGAATGGTACGGGTAACACAGGTACTGAATCCAATGCAATAGTCAGTGCCAGGAACATCATTATCCATGGTCTTCGGAATGGCCACTACCTTAAACCCCTCCTTATAGAGGCGAACTGCAAAACTGAGGGTATCATCACCACCAATAGGAATCAATGCTTCAATGCCCAGGTATTCAAGATTTTTGATCACCTCCGCTGTAAGGTCATTGGTCTCATTGTTGTATTTATCGGCAAGATGCCGGGGGACATCCTCTTTACTGACCCTTGCGGGATTCATGCGGGAGGTGTGTAAAAATGTACCGCCCGTACGCCCGGCCCTGTTCACGATCTGCTCTGATAGGAGCATATAACATTCACTGTTATCGGCATCCTTCTCCCTCTTCAAATCCAATATCCCTGCCCAGCCACGACGGAGCCCGATCACCTGATATCCCTCCCTGAGTGCCCGAATGGTAACTGCCCTGATGGCCGGATTGAGTCCGGGGACATCTCCTCCGCCAGTTAAGATACCGATTGTTCCCTTTTTCTTTATGTTTGCCATAGCAATTGTTTTTTGTTTAAAAATAAAACAATATACGGCACCTGTCAAGCCTTACCTAAATATTATAAATTTTTTGTCAAAATTTATGAATAATTCAGGCTAAACAAAATATTCGAAATTTGTAGCTATTGTATAGAGATTATACCTGTTGATCCCATTCGAGAATCCTGAAAAAATCATATTCTTCCGGGTGCTTAACATATTTTTTTGCAGCACGGTAATCCTCCTTTGTCAAGTAATGGAGGTTGTTCCGGAATATCATTTGTACGTACTGGGATTCAACATTCACCAGTCTTGGCTTAACCTTGCCATTTTCGTCCTCAACATCTTTCAGGAACAGCGGTTTCACTTCAGAATCGCGGTCGATGGTGATCACGCATCCAGTTTCTCCCGCCTGGTAAAGTTTGAAAACGCCCAATCCGAGACGGGTAGCATATGCAAGGTCATACGCTACCGGACGACAACAACGCAATTCATACCCCATCTCATTCGGACGGCTCTTCACCTTGATTCTGAGATTTTTTAGTGCCTGTTGCGTTAACATGTTAAATATGTGTGACTTACTTACGTTTCCGAGCTCCGGGTGGCCATGATCATCGTAGGTAAAATTAATCCCGGTATCGATAATCTCCTTCTCACTCAT
>CAYSMO010000081.1:0-10133 GCA_964432125.1 uncultured Bacteroidaceae bacterium
CCCTTTCGGAAAACTCCCTCGATCTGATCATGCGGATCAGCAACAGTGGAATAATCCACTATGCCAATCCGGTGGTAGAGGATTATTCGGGAATCGCTCCTCCGGCCATGCTTAACAAGCCCATCGGTGATGTACCCATGAATAAAAACCTGGCTGAGATACTGAAAAACACTTTGCATAAGGTAAGCAGCAATCCGGTTAAATTAAATATTGAAGAGGCCCTTCCCGTGACCCTCGGAGAAAAAGAGGGCGAAAGGGTCCTGAACATCAATGTCATTCCGGAATTTCAGGATCGTGAACTGGAGACAATCCTGTTTGTCGGTCATGATGTAACCGAAGCAAAGCGGATCGAAAAGGAGATAAGAATTACCAACAGAAAAATGCAGGACAGTATCAACTATGCCGAACGGATACAGTCATCCCTCCTCCCTTCGGCACTATCAGTAAAAAGGGTGTTTCCGCAGAGCTTTATCTTCTACCAGCCACGTGATGTAATTTCAGGCGATATACCCTGGTTTCGCGAAACCCCCGATGCCTGGTACATTGCCGCGATCGATTGCACGGGACACGGGGTTCCGGGGGCACTCCTCTCGTTTATCGGCTTCTTCCTGCTGAACAATATCACCGCCCTGCAGACGGGGCGTTCAGCCGGTGAAATAGCTGACGAGCTGAACCGTGACGTACGGCGCACGCTCAAACAGGACCTGAAAGATCCGGAGACACGGGATGGCATGGATATCGCGCTTTGCAAGATTTATAAGGACAAAGAGAAGCTTGAATTTGTTGGGGCACATCGGCCGATGTATCTGCTCAGGGAGGGTGAGCTCTCTGTATATAAGGGCGACAGGAAAGCAGTGGGCGGACTGTTTAACCCGCGGAAGCCGGAGAAAGATTTTACCACCGTTGAGGTCAACCTGCGGAAAGGGGACAAGGTTTTTATCTTTTCCGACGGGCTGACCGACCAACTGGGTGGTCCGGAAGGAATGAAATATTCGCCGGCACGGATCAGAAACATCCTGGTGGATAATCCGGGACTTACCATCAACCAGTTCAACGACTATTTCAGAAAAGACTTTAACCATTGGCTTGAAGGTGAAAAGCAGATTGATGACGTGCTGCTGATAGGAATAGAGTTCTGAGGAAAAACCGGCTGTGCAATTTTTGCCGGGATTTGTCCTTCCGTACAGGTATTATGCGTATATTTATGACGCTTAACAGGTAATTATGCAACAATTGAAAGGCTATTTTGGCATCATCACCGAGCAATACAGTCACCTGCTCGCACGGGAGATTATTATTGCCTATGACGGGGATGTGACCCACCAGGTTATGAAGGCCTTCACTTCACTTATCGAAGAGAAACTGGAGAATGAAAGTGAGGATGAGTCGGTCATTCGAAAGCTTTACCATATTCTGGTTGAATGCCTGCAAAACATCAACCGGCATGCTGAAGGGATCTTCGAAGAGAATATTCAACATGAATACCCCGGTCGCGGTGCCCTGCTCGTTAGCCGGACTGACAAGCACTACCGGGTTATCACAGCAAACATCATCCTGAAAAAGAGGGTTTCTGAACTTCAATCCTTCCTGGAGAAAATCAACCATCTGTCCGATGAGGCATTGACTGAACTCTACAAGGAGAAACTGACGGATGGAAAGCTTTCCTCTAAAGGGGGCGCCGGTCTCGGCTTCGTTGATATCAGAAGAAAAACGGCAAACCCACTTGAATTTCATTTTATTGAAAATGATGCAGAGACCTCCTTTTTCCTGCTTAATGTAAAAATTTCCAGATTATAGATATGACAACGTTACGAATAGAACCGGAAGATGACACTCCGATGGTAAACCTCAGCAAAGAGAAAGAAGTATTTGAGATTTCAGGCAAATCGATGCCGGAAGACGTGGTCTTTTTTTACCAGCCCGTACTCGACTGGATGGATGCCTACAAGGCCGATCCCCTCGAGAAAACCGTATTCGATTTTAAGCTGATCTATTTCAATACGGCCTCCTCGAAACTCATCCTCGACCTGCTCATGCACCTTGAAGAGATACAGGAAAAGGGAAATGAGGTATTGGTGCGCTGGCACTCCCTCAAAACTGACGAAGACATGCATGAGGCCGGAGAGGAGTATGCAGACATGACCGACCTGAAATTTGAATACCTTACCTTCGAGCTGTAACCCTTAGGTCCGAATGAGTGAAGAGATCTTACGTGCACTGATGGAGCTGTTCGCCATCATCATCAAGCAGGATGGCGGACTAACGGAGAAGGAGAAGACATATGTCCGCAAGTTCCTCATTCACCAGATCGGTGCCGAAGCGTCCGAAACGTATTTCCGCATCTTCCTCGATACGGCAACTACAGACGAACCGGAGAACGGAGGAGCTGAAGGAGAAAAGAAAAAGCTAACCTCGGTACTCGACTCGGTGCGGATCCTCAAGATCGGCAAGAAAATCAGCAAGACCCTCAACCAGCAACAGAAGGTGGTGGTGGTGGTCAGATCGCTCGAGCTGATCAATACCGAATACAAACTCACCGGTCAGCGACTGGGAATCATCAACACACTGTCCGATTTCTTCCGAATCGGCCGGGAAGAGTACGACAGCATGGTCCGGTTTGTTGGCGGCACGGTCCACGACAGCCGTCCCGGCGAAAATATCATCCTCATCCGGCCGGGAACAGATACTTCGATCACGGCAGAGCAGGCCGAAAAAAGCAATCCCAACCGGGAGATCACCGTCCTCCGCGTTCCATCAGTCGAGCTCTACTTCATCCTCTACAACGGCTCACAGGAGATCCTCCTGAACGGCCATCCGCTCAAAACCGGAACGATCTACCTCCTGGCCAATGGCAGCAGCATCAGGTTCCCCGTCGGTCAGCCGGTGAGCTACAGCGATATCACATCGCGTTTTCTGGCTGAACGCAGTAAGGAACGGATCGAGCTCAGTGCAGAGCAGCTCTATTATACTTTTCCGGGCGAGGTGTCCGGATTGCAGAAGATCAGCTTCACCGCCGAGCAGGGAAACATGATCGGGATCATGGGTGCCAGCGGCTCGGGAAAAACCACCTTGCTGAACACCCTCTCTGGAATGTACTCCCCCTCCTCCGGAACAGTGAAGATAAACGGCTTCGACCTGTTCAGCGATGAGGAGCAGCTGCAGGGAGCTATGGGGTATGTACCGCAGGACGACCTGCTGATTGAAGAGCTTACCGTCTTCCAAAACCTGTGGTACAACGCGAAGTTCTGCTTCAGCGACCTGCCCGATCAGGAGATTCTCCAGATGGTTGACAACACCCTGAAAAGCCTTGGTCTGCTCGATAAAAAAGACCTGAAGGCCGGTTCTGTAAGGAACAAGACCATCTCCGGCGGACAGAGAAAGCGGCTGAATATTGCCCTGGAACTAATCCGCGAACCTTCGATTCTGTTCCTCGATGAACCTACCTCCGGACTCTCTTCACGCGATTCGGAGAACGTGATGGAGTTGCTACGCGAGCTTACCGTCAGAGGCAAGCTGATCTTTATCGTGATCCATCAGCCCTCTTCAGACCTATATAAGATGTTCGACAAGGTGATCATCCTGGACGAGGGCGGCCGGATGGTCTACTATGGCAATCCGGTAGAGGCGGTGATCCATTTCAAAAAGATCGACAACCAGGTGAACTACGGGATCGGCGAATGTCCGGTATGCGGAAGCATGAATCCGGAGCTGATCTTCAATATCATTGAGGCACGCCAGGTGGACGAGTTCGGAAACTACACCAGTCAGCGCAAGATCAGCCCTTCCCGCTGGCGATCCTATTTCGAAGCGGGCCGACCGCCCGAGAAGCCGGCCGAAAAGGGGGGACACCCGCCGGTCAAGCTGCAGATCCCGGGGTGGAGCGGACAGTTCATCAACTACCTGAAGCGGGATTTCAGGTCGAAGATCGGCAACAGGCAGTACATCGCCCTGGTGCTTGGGGTCTCTCCCCTGCTGGCCATCATTCTCTCCTATATCATTCGCTATATCGCCGACCCAACAAGCCACCACTATATTTTCAGGGAGAACGAGAATATTCCCATCTACATCTTCATGGCCATTATTGTGGCGCTTTTCCTCGGACTGATTATCAGTGCGGAGGAGATTTTCCGCGACCGGCTGATCCTGAAGCGGGAGAAGTTCCTCCACCTCAGCCGATCCTCCTACCTGCTGGCAAAGATCATCAACATCATGCTGATGTCGGCGGTGCAGACCATTGTCTTTGTGCTGATCGCGAACAGTGTGCTCGGGATACACTTTATGTACTTCCACTACTGGCTCGCCCTCTTCTCGGTAGCGGTAAGCGCCAACCTCACAGGACTGATCATCTCTTCGGCTTTCAATTCGGCCGTCACCATCTATATCTTTATCCCCCTGGTGATGATCCCCATGATGGTGCTGAGCGGCGCCATGTTCAGCTTCGAAAAACTGAACCGCAGCATCACCAGCGTGAACAAGGTGCCGGTGATCGCCGAGATGATGCCCACCAGGTGGGCCTATGAGGCGCTGATGGTGAGACAGTTCAAAGACAATCGCTTTGAGGAGAATTTCTTTGAGATCGACAGGGAGATCAGCCGTACCAATTTCAAATCGGCCTGGTACATCCCTGAACTGGAGAGCAGGTTATTGGATATCAATGCGGAGTACCATGAAAAAGGCAGGGTCGAAAATGAGACAGATGCACTAACGGTTCTGAAGAACGAGATCATGCGGGAGCAGGACAGCCTGGGGACCCGAACCTTCGAACCGGACATGTTCGAACCCGAAAAGTTTGATGATGCCCTCTCCTCGAAGATCAGCCTGTTTCTATCGAACCTCAACAACTTCTACCTGAAGCAGTACATGGTAAACAACCGTATCAAGCAGGGACGGCTGAACAAGATTATGCAGGAACGCAAAGCTATCTATTATGAGATGCTCAACAAGTACCACAATGAGAATGTGGCCGACCAGGTGAAAAAGATCTACGAAAAGAACAAGATCGTGGAGTCGGACGGACGGCTCTACCAACAGAGCGATCCCATCTTCCTGCTACCGGAATCCACCCGGGCGCATTTTTACGCGCCTGCAAAGCTCCTCTTCGGAAAATACATTGACACCTACTGGTTCAATATCGTGGTGATCTGGCTGGGCAGCCTGATACTGTATGTGGTACTCTACTATGATCTGCTGCGTCGCCTGATCGAAGCACCCCTCATCCTCCATGTTCCTGATTCGGCTCCATAGTAATTAGTTATTATTTATTGTTGTTCAATAAAATTCCCTAAATTTGAACTAAACAATCATACGAAATGAAATTAAGATACACATCACTCCTCCTGATCCCGCTGCTTCTCTCCTCCTGCGGGAACAGACAGAAGGAAGACCTTACAGTAACCACTGAAGATGTTATCCTGGAAGAGCTAACCATCTCCCAGGAGGCGATGGATGAGGTAATCGAAAACATTGCCTCCCCCATCGAGGTGGCATCACTGCTCAGCGATCTGCAGATTCCCTTCTCCAGCTCCTACCTGTCAGACCCCGATAAGATGTCTGATCACGCCACTGCCTACGAGATGGCCTACCACCTTGGTGCGCTCAGCTCCGACCTGGGGTACCTCAACATGTACAACAAAACCGGAACGGCCATCAACTACCTGAGTACCATCAACCGGCTCACCGAGGCGCTGGATGTAGGACAGTTCTTCGATTTTATCAAGATGAAGCGGCTGGCCACCGGGGCAGACAAGCTCGACTCGCTGCTGTTTGTCTCGATGAACAGCTTCAACCAGATGGATGAACACCTGAAGGTCACCGACCGCAGCAACCTCAGCGCACTGATGGTGGCCGGGGTGTGGATCGAGGGATTGTACCTGGCGACGCAGGTGTATGAAAAATCGCAGGTGGAGGAGCTGCGCGATGTGATCGCCGAGCAGAAAATGATCCTGAGCAACCTGCTGATTATCATGAACAGGTATAAAGCGGACTACCATTTTGCCAATCTGCTGGAGGATTATGCAAGACTCAAGCAGCATTTCGACAACGTGAAGATCACCTACGAGATCGGCGAGCCGGAGACGGTAGAGATCGACGGCATGCTAATGGTGGTGCAGGATGAGACCAGCACCATTGAGATGTCCGACAAGACCCTCTCCAAAATCATTGATACAACTGAGGAGATCCGGAACAAACACCTAAACATCTGACCCCATGAGAGCACTTTACAATATCATTATCCTGGTGCTGCTGGTTTCGATGGCAGCATTCATACCGCAGGACACATCAGAGGAGACCATGGACTGTGCCTCCAAGGCAGGACCATCGGCCATCTATCTCAGGGATTTCCAGGTGGACCTTCCCGCAGCCACTACAGGCGAAAGGCCACCAATGTACCAGCAGGCCGTTGTTTTGCGGGGCAACAACATTTACCGTTTTAACCTCTGCAACAAGCAGGGCGAAGCAGTGATCCGTATTTTCGACAGCAGCCGCATGCTGGTCTCCTCCTACGATGCCGCCAAGGGTGAGGAGTACAACCCGGTACAGTTTCTCTGCCGGAAAACCGGACCCTACAATATCGTGATTACCTTCAAGGATGGCAAATCCGGCGAAGCGATCGGCATCATGAGCCACGTGAAGGTTTCTGAAAGCCGTAGGAGCAGGTAAAACAAAATTGCGGTGAATAATCGCTGTATTCTCATTATATTTGCGGATTTTATTTTGTATATTTACCGCAAATTAGTGGAATTATAATGGCGAAGTATATATATCAGCATAAAAACTGGCCCCTGTTCACATGGGATGAGAAAGAAATACAGCTGATCCTGGGGAGGGTTCGCCACCTGCAGGGGAAAATTTTCGGACAGATGAGTGCATTGGGATTTTCCATCAAAGAGGAGGCCATCTTGTCAACACTAACGCTTGATGTTACAAAATCATCTGAGATTGAGGGTGAAATGCTCAACTACGACCAGGTACGTTCTTCTATTGCAAGAAGATTAGGGATGGACCATGCCGGTTTGGTGCATATGAGCAGGGATGTCGAGGGTGTAGTTGAAATGATGCTTGATGCAACGCAAAACTATGGTGAGCCTCTGAATGAAGAACGGCTGTTTGGTTGGCATGCAGCACTCTTCCCGACGGGCTGGAGCGGAATGCACAGGATAGATACAGGATGTTACAGAAAAGGTGAGATGCAGGTAGTGTCGGGACCCATGGGCAGAGAAAGAATTCATTACCAGGCCCCTTCACCTGACCGGGTTCAGCCGGAAATGGATCTGTTCCTGCAGTGGATCAATGAAGAGCCGGTGATTGACAGGGTACTTCAGGCAGCAGTTGCGCACTTCTGGTTTATAATAATACATCCGTTTGATGATGGAAATGGACGGATAGCCAGGACGCTGACAGACATGCTATTGGCACGTTCTGAGAATAGTTCTCAAAGGTTTTACAGCCTTTCTAACCAAGTTCTTACTGAGAAAAAAGCCTATTATGAAATTTTGCAGAAGGTGCAGCACAGCGACGGTGATATTACTGCCTGGTTAAGTTGGTTTCTTCATTGTATGTACCGTGCTTTGGAATCGACAGAGAAAACAATAAAAAAGGTTTTACAGAAAGCTGATTTTTGGGATCAACATAAAGAGACTGAATTAAACAGCAGGCAGAGACTGATGATCAATAGGCTATTGGATGGTTTTGATGGCAAGCTGAAAACTTCAAAATGGGCAAAAATTACAAAATGCTCGGCTGATACTGCTTTAAGGGATATTAAAGACCTCATTGAAAAAGGGATCTTGCAACAGGAGGCATCAGGCGGACGAAGTACAAATTATCAGTTGGTCGATTCCTGATTGAATCCGGTTGTTCCCAAAAATAATCCACGTGGTTTTTTTGGGTTGTAATCCAAACAAAATGTTAAACAATACGTAAAAAGTATGGTTAACTGTTGTATTAATTGTTTAGCCTGATTATCTTTATGGGTTGATGGTTATTCTAATGCAACCTTTTGACAAAATAACATGTATTTCTTGAAAGCTTATCAACGTAACGATTAAAAGTATGAAACTACATATCGCCGCACTACTCTTCGCAACTTTACTTCTTAAGCCCATTGGGGGTTTTAGTCAGTCGTTTACAGTAATTGATCCTGGACCGCAACCAGCGGCTACAGACTTTTCGCTTGAAATAACCAATGCAAGAGATGCTTCTAATGATCTTAGGAGTGGATCGTATCGGGTTCAAGTTACTATTGTTGAGAATACTATTATGTTATACTATGATTATGCAGATTTTACAGATGGGAATGCAACTGTTACAATAAATATTCCATCTGAAGGAGTTTATGAAACCCTTATAAGAATAGATAACCATATAGCTAGCACAGAATATATAGATCTCACCACCGACCTTTCAACATTCACCCTCACTGCTCCCGGCACGCAGACTGCCGGAACACCGTTTTCTATTGGTATAACAGATGGAAAAGATTATTATAACAACGACCTTACAGGCGATCACCTGGTTACTGTTACCTCTGATAATACCTCGGAGGGAACAGGTGGTGAACTGTTTTCCGGAAATGTCACCTTTTCAAGTGGCAGTGCCACCGTTACTGATGCCGGAATTGTACTATATGACATAGGAAATCAAACGCTTACAGTAACCATTGATGAGGTGACCGATCCTGAAACCGGACTGGTCACCGTCGACCCTGCTGCGGCGAGCAAGCTGGTGATTACGACACAGCCTGTTTCGGTGACGGGAAATTATGATGACAATGCGGTGGGGCTGACCACCATCCATCTTGAGACACAGGATGCGTACGATAACCCTTCAACATCCGGACTCGATGCTGTGCAGAATGTGGTGGCAACAATCGCCAACAATCCGGGGATTGCCACCCTGGGTGGAACAACAACGGTCGATATACAGACGGGAACAGCCAGCTTCTCAACCCTAACCATCGATGAGGAGGGTACCGGCTATACCCTGAACTTTGCTTCTGAATCGCCCGTATTGCTTGCCCCGGTCTTATCCGATGCTTTCAATGTGACGCAACTGTACAACCAGTCTGAATTCACCATCACTTCGCCTGCCCCTGCCTCAACACAATACCAGAATGTGGCATTTCAAGTGGATCTTACCGGCGGAAAGGACAATGAGGGCAATGACCTTTCGGGCGATATCAACGTAATCGTAACCAGTGATACGGAAGGGATGGTCTTCAACAGCGGGGTCAATTTCAGCAGTGGAGCAGGATCCTTTGCACTCGCACTCGCCAACCTCGGGGATCACACCCTGACCGTTAGTGTGGATGGGGTGGATACCGATGAAACGGTCGACCTGAACGTGGCTGCCGACCAGTCAGGATTTACCCTTGGCGATCCGGGCTCCCCACAGTACAAAGATGTGCCTTTTAATCTCTCTATAACGAATGCAAAAGATTATGCAGCGGGGGAACTTGACGGAAATGCAATTGTAACCGTTGTAAGCAATCTGTCAGGAACAATCTACAATGCATCAACCGCCTTCACCTCCGGCAATGCTACATTCAGTATTTCGCTTGATATAATTGATACGCACAATTTAACAGTAAGTGTGGACGGGATCAGCGGTAATGAGGTGATCACCGGACTGGTGGTCGATGGAGATGACTCCGATTTTACCATCGCCGGATCATCAACCTCAGCAGAAACTGCAGGCGTAAATTCCACCATCGATATTACAGGTGCACTAACAGCAGCCGGAGCTGATCTGACTGGCAACCATAATGTGACCGTTACGAGCGACATCCCGGGTGAAGGTGGTGAGATATTCAGCGGAAATGTAGCCTTTACCAGTGGTGGTGGTAGCTTTACCATTAACCTGAAGACAGCCGACACCCATACCCTTACAGTTGCCATTGATGGCATTACCCCCACAAAAACCCATCAGATTGTTGTCTCTGCAGCAGTGGTCAGTCAGCTGGTAATTACCCAGCAACCCACTGGTGGTGACGGAGCAAATGATGACAATCCGGTTAATATTGGTACTGTGACGCTGGAAACACTGGATGAGTTTGGAAACCTCTCCACGTCCGGACTAAGTGGTGCTGAGGAAGTTTCAGTGGATATTCAGATTGACGCCTCCTCCGGAACTGC